>CAYZJN010000001.1:0-19471 GCA_964479115.1 uncultured Candidatus Saccharibacteria bacterium
CTGATAGGCACCAATATGTTGTGTGATGCCGCCCGATTCCTTGGCTACCACATTAGTTTCGCGAATTTTATCCAAGAGTGACGTTTTGCCATGGTCGACATGTCCCAAAACCGCTACTACCGGTGGACGGGACACGAGATTTTTACTTTCAGTGTCGGCGGTAACTTCTTTTACGGCTTCCCCTTCTTCTTTAATTACATGAAAACCAAGATATTCAGAAACGATTTCAGCGGTTTCAAAATCAATATGTTCATTAATTGTAGCCATTACACCGTTCTTCATGAGTTCGCCAATAATTTTGGTCACAGGAATATTAAGGCGAGCGGCCAGTTCGCCGACAGTTACAATTTGTGGAATTTTAATTTTTTCTTCGGGCATTTTGATCCTTTCCTGAAAGTTTGTACTCCAAGCCTTCAGGGCTGCGACCCTGCCAAAAGATTATTTAGAGAATATCTGTCTGATCCCCATTGCTATTTAGCGGTTTTAGCCGTAGACTTTTTTTCTTTTTTTGCGGCTGGCTTCTTGACAGCTTTGGTTTCTTTTACAGCTTTTGATGCAACAGCATCACTCTGAGCATTCGAAGGGTTTCCTTTTTCTTTAGCCGGTTTAGTTTTAGTCTTAGTTTCTGTTTTAGCTTTTTTCTTGGCTACTTCTTTCAAAGAGAGTGCCAATTTATGATTTTCGATATCAACAGAAATAACTTTAAAGTTGTATTTTTCGCCGACTTTAACAATTTCTGAAGGGTTGGCAATATGTTCTTCGGAGAGTTCAGAGATATGAACTAGTGCCTCAACCGAAGGTGTAATTTTAACAAAGGCGCCAAAGGGTGTGATCCGAGTAACGTCTCCTTCAATAACATCGCCGATTTTAACTTCAGAAACTTCTTTTGCCCAAGGATCGTCGTGCAATCGCTTTAGAGAAAGTGAAATTTTATCATGCTCCTTGCCGATTACGACAACTTCGAGTTCATCACCGACTTTAGCGAATTTAGAAGGATCTTCGACCCTATCCCAGGAAATTTCAGAGATATGAACCAAGCCTTCAATACCTTCAACATTCATAAAGATACCGAAATCAACCACACCGGTAACTTTTCCTTTAATTTTTTGATTAATGTCTAGTTTCCCAATGGCACCGGAAAGCTCGTCTTTGCGGGCTTCTTTTTCGGAGAAAATCAGTTTGCCTTCCTTTTTGTCGACATCATAAATCACCACGCTCAATGGTTTGCCGCAAAGAGTTTGAAGGCGGTTGGCGATTTCATCTTTGTCGGAAACGCGAGGATAATTTTCAGTAGAAAGTTGCGAGACCGGTAAAAAGCCTTTGATTCCTTCATATTCGACTAAAAGGCCACCCTTATTGGAATCGAAGGCTTTAACGATAACAATTTCACCTTTATCTTTAAGTTCATCAAGCTTTTCCCAAGAACGTTCGCGGGAAGCTTTCTTAAGAGAAAGGAGTGCATAGCCTTCTTCCATTTCGGGGATGATAACAGAAGCGGTAATTTTATCACCGGTCAGGCTATCTTTATAACCGGACTCGGCGGCTTCGTTGCCGACAGCTAATCCGGTTCCGTAAACACCAAGATCAAGCCAGATTCCGGCTTTGGTAACGGAAACGACTGTTCCCTCGATAACATCATTTTCAGAAAGCGGCTTTGCGGCTGCTTCCTCAGCGGCCAAAAGTTCGGCCATTGACTGCGGTTCTTTTCCAGAAGACAATCCGCCTTTAGCGGATTTCTTTACGATATTAGACACTTAAAAATTCTCTCAGCACTTAGGCTGACCCCGAATGTCGGGACTTTCTTTTCAAAATTTTGCCTTAAAGGCAGATAGAAGTATAGCCGAAATTACTCCGTTTGTAAAGATTTCCATGAAGAAGCCCGCAAGGTGCGCGTTGCTTCTCCTTGCGGGCTGAATTTGTTGGTGGTTGGTACTGCGTCAGTCGATGATGTCGTGGTTTTCGAGCACAGTCTCGAACTGGATTAGCAGCTCCTCGGACATACACTCGTCGCAGCGCTTGGCTTGTTCGTAGACCGTGCGCAGCCACATGCGGTAGGTCTCGTCCGCGAGCCATCCCGACTTTTCCTCATCACGCCGGATGGCGTGAGCAATCTCGTGCTTGAGATCCTGGACGTTCTGAGGATCGCAATCACATGGAGTGTGACCGCTTAGATGGGGCTTTGTGTGCCCAACAACGTCCACGTAGTTCGGCTCGAATGAACCGACTTCGGACTGGTCGTCGTCCGGAGCATCATCTGATAGTACTGGCCTTCCGGAACCTACTTTACCGTTCATTTTTGCCCCTCTCGACTGGTCGCTTCTGCGACACCAACAAAAACCTAGTAAACAACAAAATCAATTTTTTTACAAGATATTTATTAAATTATATTCAATTCTTTTAGTGCCTTGCTGAAATTTCTAACCGCAAGCCTTGCGTCTGAAGAAAGTCCTTCAAAATCCGCTTCGTGGGCAACTTTGTTACGGATTTTATGGGCTGTCCAAAGTCTGTCATAAACATCGCGTGGGAAAAGCGGCTTGGCATTTTTGAGCCGCTCGCCCATTGTTTCGCCCTTAACTCTCGCACGTAGTACCGCGTCGACCAACTTATCGGCATCCATAATAGCTTGTTTGAAATTAGCCGGTCCGCCGGCAGAAAGCATATTTTGAACCTCCTGCCACTTTTCGGGCGAAAATTTTATGCCCGAATTTTGAAAGTGTGTTTTCTTTTTGGGCGACTTTAAAAAAACTAAAAACAGCAGAATCAAGCCAAAGCCAAGTAAAACTGCAAACGCTGTACCAAACCAAGCGTCCATTTAAATTTCCTCGATTATTATATTTTGAATCGTTACCGGAGTTTTTGGTTTGTCATTTTCATCAACTTCTACTTTTTCGATATTCATGACAACGTCCAAACCTGAAGTGACTTTTCCAAAAGCCGTGTGCTTGCCGTCCAGCCATTCAGTTTGCTCAGCTGTAACGATAAAAAATTGCGAACCGTTGGTGTTGGCGCCGGAATTAGCCATCGCCAAGATGCCGCGAACCAGTTTGACGTCGTTAATTTCGTCTTCAAATTTATAACCCGGATCGCCCGTGCCATCGCCATTCGGATCACCACCCTGAATCATAAAATCCTTTATGACCCGATGAAATGTCAGACCGTTATAAAATTTGTCACGTGAAAGAACCACAAAATTGTTAACGGTTTTGGGAGCTTTGCCTGCATAAAGCTCGATTTCAAAATTGCCCAGCGAAGTTTCGAACTTGGCTAGGTATTTTTTATTTACATCAATTTGCATTTCCGGCGCTTCGGTATAAACTTTTCTTTCCACTTTTTCCTCCTGGGGTTTATCCCCACCCTGAGATATTCGAAGGGTTTCCTTAGTTTTTGCAATAAATTGGTCTACCTGAACTTGATATTTCCGATAACCGAAACTGGCAACGCCAGTTATGGCAAATAAAATCACGAGTAAAACAAAAAGACGAAAATAGAGCCTCCGGTTTTGGGCTTTTTTGATTTGAGCTTCGACTTCGGCCTGTTTGCGTTCGGCCTTGATTTTCTTAATTTTACCCATTAACCCTCTCGAAGGCGTAAGCAACGCGGTAAATTAAATCTTCAGAAAATTGTGGGCCAATCAGTTGCAGCCCAATTGGCAGTCCTTCGGAATCCTTGCCACAAGGCAGCGTCAAAGCCGGAATACCCGCCAGGTTAACGTTGACAGTATAAACATCCTCCAAGTACATCGCCAGCGGATCGTTTTTGTGCGCCCCGAATTTGAAGGCTGTCGTCGGCGAGCTCGGGCTCAGAATCACCTCGCATTTTTTAAAGACTTCTTCAAAATCCTTCTTGATAAGCGTACGAACCTTCATCGCCTTGTTATAATATGCATCATAATATCCGGCTGAAAGAACATATGTCCCCAGCATAATACGGCGTTTAGCCTCTGCTCCAAAACCTTGAGTGCGGGATTTAAAATAATGGTCGATTAGAGTTTTGGAATCTTTGGCTGAGTAACCGTATTTGATGCCGTCGTATCGGCCGAGGTTTGATGAAACCTCCGCCGGCTGCACGACATAATAAGTCGCAATGCCATATTTCGTCATCGGCAGCGAAATATCGATAATTTCCGCACCGATTTTTTTATAAGTTGCAGCTGCAGCAAGGACCGCCTTTTTGACTTCAGAGTTAATACCTTCAGCAAAATATTCCCGTGGCAGTCCGATTTTCAAACCTTTCACTCCCCCGTCTATTTTAGAAAGATAATCTTTAACTTTGGCCCCGGCAGAGGTTGCATCTTTGGGGTCTGACCCCGCCATCAAAGAAAGCATCAAGGCGTTATCATAAACCGAATTAGTGATTGGGCCCGGAACATCCAGCGATGATGCCATCGCCAAAAGACCGTAACGGGAACAGAGTCCATAGGTCGGTTTCATACCAACCACGCCACAAAATCCGGCCGGTTGACGAATCGAACCGCCGGTATCCGTGCCGACTGCAGCCGGAGTTTCAAGGGCAGCAACTGCTGCCGTAGAGCCGCCGGACGAACCACCCGGCACGCGGGAAGTATCGTGTGGGTTTCTGGATGGGCCAAAATCGGAATTTTCGGTTGAGGAACCGTGGGCCCAAGCATCGCAGTTATTTTTGCCGATGATAATCGCACCGGCTTTTTTTAATTTTTCAACAACCGTGGCATCTTCAACAGGCACGTAATTCTCGAGCATTTTCGAAGAAGCCGTAGTGGTTATGCCTTTGGTCAAAATAATATCTTTGATTGCAACCGGAATACCGTCCAAGACCGAAAGCCGTTTGCCGGCCTTGATGCGCTTATCGGCTGCTTCGGCTTCTTTGAGCGCGTTTTTATTCATTGCCAAAAAGGCGTGAATTTCACCGTCGGTTTTTTTGATTTGGTCGAGATAAGCTTGAATGATTTCAATAGAAGTTAGCTCTTTTCTCTCAAGCTTTTCCGAAAGTTCTTCGATTGTCAGCTTAATAATATCCATTTAAAGCACCGGTTTAACTTTTATATAGCCGTCTTTTTTATCAGGCGTATTTGATAGAATCTCGTCACGCGAAAGCTTGGACGGAACTTTTTTATCAACACGTGTAACGTCTTTCAAGCCCGTGACTTGTGCGGTCGGTTCAACGTCTTTGGTGTCAACTTTTTCAATTTGATCGACGTAATCCAAAATATTCGAAAGTTCCGTTTGATATTTAGCAATATCACTTACGGAAAGTTCGAGTCGCGCCAAAGCGGCAATTTGTTTTACGTCTACTGTGGTTACTTTTGACATAACAAAAATAGTATAACATCAAGCTCGTTTGATTTTAAGTTATAACAGCTTTAAAAATTCTTTTTCGTCGATTATTTTAACACCCAGCTTTTCGGCTTTTTGGAGTTTTGAGCCGGGATTTTCACCGGCTAACAGATAAGATGTTGCGGCCGAAACTGCCGAGGTTGCCTTGCCGCCAAGTTCACGGATTTTTTGTTCCGCAACGTCACGGCTCATGGATTCGAGCGTACCTGTGACAACAAAAGTCAGCCCTGCCAGTTTATCGCCGGTTTTTTTCGGTTTTTCGATTTCGACACCGGCAGTAAACATTCGTTGTAAAATTGTCAGATTCTTTTTTTCGCGAAACCATTCAAAAATCGATTTACCGGCCACCGGACCAACACCTTCAATTGCTTGTATCTCTTCCTGCGAAGCCTTTTCTAGAGCTTCTAAGGAACCAAAATAATTGGCGATGTCATTCGCCGTAACCGCCCCGACAAAACGAATGCCAAGTGCATAAATAAAACGATTTAACGAAATTTTTTTATGAGCGTTGACGGAATCAATAATGTTTTGAGCTGACTTTTCGGCAAACCTTTCCAAACCTTCAAGATCGCCTTTCTCAAGCATAAAAATATCTGAGGCATCATCAATCAAGCCCTCCGTGAAAAGCTGTTCAATAATCTTTTCGCCCAAACCCTCGATGTTAAAAGCGTCACGCGAAACAAAATGCCCAACTTTTTGCTGCTCGATAGCAAAACAGTCACTCGCGGCGCAGCGGGCCACCGCTTCACCGGCCGGTTTTATGACCGGACCGCCGCAAACCGGACAGGTTTTAGGCATGGCGAATTTTTTTTCTTTTCCGGTCCTTAAATTGGGGAGTGACTGGACTACCTCCGGAATAATATCACCGGCTTTTTGAACAATCACTGTATCACCGATTCGAATATCTTTGCGATTAATTTCGTCTTCGTTATGAAGCGTTGCCCGAGTGACAGTAGTTCCGGCCAGCTTAACGGGTTCCATGACAGCAAAAGGCGTCAATGCACCGGTACGACCCACGCTTACTCGTATCTCTAAAATTTTGGTTGTCCCCTGTTCAGCTGAATATTTCCAAGCAACCGCACCGCGGGGTGCTTTGCCGACCCAGCCCAACTTTTCGGCCAATTTGTTATCGTTGATGTTAACAACGGCACCATCGGTTTGATACGGCAATTTTTTGCGCTTATCTTCCCACTCCTTCAAAAAATTTAAAACTTCTTCTGCAGAATTACAGATTCGCGAATGATTTTCGACTCGAAAACCGAGTTTTTTGGCATATTCATGCTGTTCGGCGTGAGTTTTAGCCCTATCGGAAGAAAGCGCCCAAACGGAAAAATCGAGCTTACGGGCCGCCACAATTTTGGGATCCAGTTGACGAAGTGTGCCGGCTGCCAAATTTCGAGGGTTGGCATAAACAGGCAGATTCTTTTTGGCTTGTTCTTTGTTAACTCGTTCGAATTCGGCATGATTCATAAAAACCTCACCGCGGACTTCAACATCAACGGGTTCTGTTAGCTTTAGTGGCACCGCATCAATGGTTCTGACGTTCGCCGTGACGTCTTCACCGACACGGCCGTTGCCGCGCGTGGCAGCCGTTTTTAATTTGCCTTTTTCGTAATTTAAATAGACAGAAAGACCGTCAATTTTCAGCTCGGCAAAATATTCCAGATGTTTATTAATATTGAGTAATTTTAGTGTTCGATTTTCCCAGGCCTTGAGTTCTGCTTCATCAAAAACATCGTTGAGCGAAAGACCGGGATTTTTATGGGTGACCTTTTTAAAACCGGGAATAGGTTCCCCTGCCACCCGTTGGGTTGGGCTTTCGGGCACAATTAATTCAGGATAATCGGCTTCGATTTGCGCCAGTTCGTGCATCAAAGACGATTTAACAGCCTCGGAAACTGTCTCTTTATCCAAAACATGATAATCGTAGCGGATTTTTTCGATTTCCGCCCGGAGTTTTTCAGCTCGTTTTTTGGCTTCCGCAAAGTTTAATTTCATACCTAAATTATACCACTCAAAGCACTAAAAAACCGCCCCAAAAGGCGGTTTTTTTATTTTTTATTTCTTTTACGTTCGATCGGGTTAAGATATTTTTTGCGCAAGCGAAGCGAGATTGGTGTGACTTCTAATAGTTCATCGTCTTCCAAAAAATCAAGTGATTGCTCGAGTGAAAAGATAGTTGGCGGTGTTAAAATTAACGCATCATCGGAGCCCGAAGCGCGGGTGTTGGTAAGCTTTTTTTCTTTGGTCACGTTAATATCAATGTCTTCTTCACGCGAATTTAACCCCACAATCATCCCTAAATAAACTTGAGTCTGCGGAGTGATAAATACCGTTCCCCTACCTTGAACAATATTAAGTCCGTAAGCTACTGCCTTGCCGGCCTCCGAAGCCACCAGGACTCCGTTTCGAAGTCGCGGCATCGCTCCACCGACAGGCTCAAACCGCAAAAATATCGAGCTCATAACTGCAGTTCCCTTAGAGAGTGTCAGTAAAGTGTTGCGAAGCCCTAAAATCCCGCGTGTCGGAATCTCAAAAACCAATCTGGTTGAGCCGTCGCCATTTTCGGTTTGAGAAAGTAAACTTCCCTTTCTTTTGCCGACTTCCCCCGTGACAGCTCCGACTGCAACGGTCGCCACGTCGATTATTAATTCCTCTATCGGTTCGGATTTAACACCATCTATTTCCTTGATAATAACTTGAGGTTTCCCGACTTGGAGTTCAAACCCTTCGCGACGCAGCGTTTCGATAAAAACAGAAAGATGTAATTCGCCTCGTCCGGAAAGAATATAGTCGCCCGCTTCACCTTTTTCCATTTTTAGAGAAACATTGGTTTCCAATTCCTTCTCAATACGTTCCAGAATCTGGCGCGAAGTCACAAATTTGCCTTCTTTGCCGGCAAATGGTGAAGTATTGGCCGCGACAGACATTTTTAGTGTCGGCTCTTCAATATGAATTGTCTCCAGCGATTCCGGATTTTCGGAATCGGTAATTGTGTCACCGATATGGGCATTTTTAATCCCCGTTAAGGCCACGATATCACCCGCTTCCGCCATTTCCACTTCGACTCTTTTTAAGCCTTGGCTGACAAAAACTTTATCAACTCGAACGTTTTCATGTTCGCCTTTTTTATTTATTAAAATTACAGGCATCCCCATCGAAACTATCCCGTGCTTAATACGGCCAATAGCATATTTACCCTGAAAGTTATCGCGGTCCAAAGTTGTAACCATTATTTGCAGGGCAGATTCGAGGTCCGCCTCGGGGGCCGGAATATATTTAACGATAGCATCAAAAATCGGGATTAAATTGGCTGGGCTGGACATGTTTTCCGGCATTTCCGCCCAAGATTTACCATCTCTGGAAATAGCATAATAAATAGGAAAATCGAGCTGATCCGTTTCGGTTGCCATATCCAAAAATAGGTCATGAATTTTTTCGATTACCCATTTGACTCTGGCGTCGGGTTTATCGATTTTATTAATGACCACGATGATTTTGAGCCCCAATTCCAACGCTTTTCCAAGCACGAATTTAGTTTGCGGCATCGGGCCTTCTTGTGCGTCTACAACTAAGATTGCCCCGTCGGCCATATTCAGCGTTCGCTCTACTTCACCGCCGAAATCGGCATGTCCCGGTGTATCGACGATGTTGATTTTGGTATCACCATAAACTACAGCCGTGTTTTTGGCCATAATGGTGATGCCGCGTTCGCGCTCTTGATCGCTGGAATCCAAAATAAGATCCTGCGAAAAAAGCGCTTCGTTTTCTCGAAAAACCTTTGTTTGTTTTAAAAAACCGTCGACCAACGTTGTTTTTCCGTGATCGACGTGTGCGATAATGGCGACATTACGAATATTCATGGAACCTTAAATAAGCAACCGGTAAATCATAACATATTTTCGGCTTCAAGTAAATAAAACTTATTTGAACGTCATCGTGGCAGCCATTTTCTCAAAAGTTTCAATGGCTTCCGTTGAAACCGCATCGCTTGCACCAACCATTTCAGAGTGAATAAAGTATTCGTTGCCACCCTCGGTGAATTGCTCAATAGTGGCTTGATAGCCGGTGAGAGCTTCGCCGACTCCGCAATATTCATCCGTAGAAACAGCCTTGGTGGTATCGCCTTTTTTGGTAAGAACCAGTTTTTTTGCAGCAATAGTTGAGCCGTACAAAACCTGCCGTTTGGTGCAGACTCCGCCGCGGCCGAAAAGTTCACCCATATTAAAACCAAAAACCATTGTTTTTCCGGCATCGTAGAATAAAACATTATCAGCCGTAAAAACATTAGAGTTCAAAGAACCGTCCGTGCCCGATTCCACATCTGCTTGATAACTCCAATCGCTGGGATATTTAACAGTGAAACGCTGGTCATGATCGGTGTAGGTTTTCCAGTTTGCCGTTTCATCAACGGCTTCCGTAGTTTCTTCAGTAGCAGTATCTTTAGTTTCGGTTTCTTGGCTCTCAGTTGTTTTTTCTTCAGCCTTGTTTTTTTGGTCCATATAGTACCAAACACCGGCACCGGTTAAAGCAGCCACTAAAATAACTACCCCGGTAATCGAGAGAAACTTTGCCAAATTAAACTTCGCTTTTTCTTTCTCTCCGCCTGAGGCGGATTTTGTTTCTTCCAACATAATTCCTCCTTTAACTTTTTACTTCCCCATTAGCTAAATCATTTTGATATTCAGCCCAATCCAAAAAATCTTTTAGCATCAATTTTAATCTTTCCGGGGTTTCGTCTTTAGCAAGCATCTCATGATAAGAACTGATTATTTTTTCTCTGTCGGATGAGCTAATTACAAGGAATTGTCTCTTGGCAAGCCTAAGCTTTTCTGATTCTTCGGGTGTAAATCCCTTGTCCATATTCCCTGAAAATTTTTCCATCATTCTTCCCTATTTATTCATCTCTCTTAATCTTAACACTCTTTCCTCAATCGGTGGATGAGTTTCAAAAAGACCGGCAAATAAACCGCGCGATTTGCCTTTGTATTCCTTTAACGGATTAGTGATGTAAAGATGGGCTGTTGCTTTGTTGGCAGCTTCGAGCGGTTCGTGGTCGGCGCTAATCTTTTCCAGTGCCCGCGCGAGGCCTTCAGGATAGCGGGTTAGGAGAACCCCGTCGGCATCGGCAAGATACTCCCGTTTTCTTGAAAGGGCCAATTGAATCATGGTTGCAATCAGCGGCGAGATGAGTGCCAGAACTATACCAACAATAGTGAGAATTGCTCCGAGCTGACCGGAATTATTGTCATCATCGCCTCCACCCCAAAAAGTAAAACGCAAAAACCAATCAGAAATTAGGGCCACGATTCCGACCAAGACGACTATCACGGTCATTAGCCGGATGTCATAATTACCGATATGTGAAAACTCGTGAGCAATAACGCCTTCCAGCTCCGGCTTTTCGAGTTTTGAAAGCAGACCCGTGGTGACAGCAATAACAGCATGTTCCGGATCGCGACCGGTTGCAAAAGCATTCGGTGCGGAGTCATCGATAACATAAACCTTCGGCATCGGTAGTCCGCCGGCAATTGAAAGATTTTCAACAACTCTGAAAAGTTCCGGCGAATCCTTTTTTTCGATTTGATGCGCTCCTGAAATTGCCAGCGTGATTTTGTCGCTCCACCAATAAGAAACAAAGGCCTGTGTTGTGGAAATTAGAACAGCTACCGGTAAAAGCCAAGTAATGTTATAAACTCGCGAGAAAACCCAGGCTAGTCCGATTATAAATACCAAAAATGCCGAGACCAGAATAAAAGTCCGCCTTTTGTTGCGTGCTATTTCAGTATATACGATAGCCATAAAACTATTTTACTCCGTAAAATAGAAATTCTAAATTCCAAGTTCTAAATTCTAAATACTTTATTTAGATTCATTAAAATCGACTTTGATGTTTTTCTTTTCTGCTTCGGCTGTTTCTAGATACTCAAAATCTTTTTCATGAAAACCCAAGACTCCGGCAGCAATATTGTTCGGGAAGACTTGAACTTTTTCGTCGAACTGCTGGACCATAGCATTATAGAACCTTTGAGCCGACATAATTTTATCTTGAGTATCAACTAGCTCGTCCTGTAGTTTTTCAAACGAAGTGTTTGATTTCATTTCCGGATAAGCTTCAGCTACAGCAAAGAGACTTTTTAAGGTATCAGCCAGCATATTATTGGCTTTAACCTTATCCTGCATCGAACCCTCAATCATGCCTGAACGGGCTTCGCTGACTTTTCCAAAAAGTTCCTTTTCCTGCTTTGCGACACCTTTAACAGTTTCCAAAAGATTCGGAATCAACTCGTAACGCCGTTTGAGCTGAACATCAATGTCCTTTTCGGCATTTTGTATTCTTGTTTTGAGTCTGATTAAACCATTGAAAAGCGCGATCAAAAAAACCACCAACACGACAACGAGGCCTAAAACTACCCAGGTTACGTTCATATTTACTCCTTTAGTCTTTTTAGTTTAAGACTATTATTTAATTGGTATTTTTATTACCTGACCAATACGCAAAGTGTTCGGATCAGTAATCCCATTATAAGTCGCCACCTCTGAAGATGTAAGACCATAAGCGTTAGCGATAGATGAAAGGGTATCGCCCTCTTTAACGGTGTAGGATTCTTCTTTCTTTTCCGGTGCGGGTGCAGGCGCAGGAGTAGTCTCTTCGATTACAGTTTCATTGTTAACTTCAGGTGGGGTTTGAATTTTATCTTCTGTTTTGATGTCATCTTCTCTTTCAGGTCTGGCATAATACCAAGTTAGTCCGGCAGCAATTAAAACAATTAGGATAAAAGTAAAAAGAGGTACCAAGAATCTAGAAAGAACGCGACCTTTTTCGGCTTCTTTTTTTATCTCTTCTTTAAGCTCATCGGGGTCACCGTTAAAGCCGGACGAAAGTACCATATCGCTTTCATCTTCCTCGATAACGATGTCATTTATCTTTTTGGTGGTTTCGGTCACCACTTTTTTTGACTCTTTAGGATTTGGCTTTTGTTTTTTTGCCATAGCAAGAATAATTATACAACGAACTCAGATAGTATGTATAGTAATTGACTTTTATGGTGCAAAAAGTTATAATTTTTCCGATTCCAATCCTCTGGCAAAGGATTTTTTGTTTCTTAACACGCAGACTTGGGGACGTGGTGGAACAGGTAGACACGCAAGCTTGAGGTGCTTGTGGCCGCAAGGCTGTGGAGGTTCGAGTCCTCTCGTCCCCACCATCGTCGAAACAAACTTCACAGTTACACGATATAATAACTTATATCGGTTCCACAGTTTCGTTGTTTCTCCTCTGCAGCAAAAATCGACAGATTTTTGCTGAGTAAGTTAAAATCTGTTGATTTTAACTTGAGAGGAGGAATTGCGAAAGGATGAAGCAGCGAGAGGCGAGTCTGCGTAATCCAATAGCAAATTCCGACGTGGGTGCTTAGCTCAGCTGGCCAGAGCGTCTCGTTTACACCGAGAGGGTCGGGGGTTCGAATCCCTCAGCACCCACCATTAAAAGTAATTTGACACGTTTTCAAAACACGCGAGAGTAGTTCAGTGGCTAGAACGCTTCCTTGCCAAGGAAGAGGTCGGGGGTTCGAATCCCCTCTCTCGCTCCAAGTAGAAACTTGAGGCGAGATAGCTCAGTCGGTAGAGCGAAGGACTGAAAATCCTTGCGTCGCCGGTTCGATTCCGGCTCTCGCCACCAGCTTCAAAACAAACTGGCAGGCTACGAAATTATACCTTATACTTTCTTCGCCTTTTCGTTGTTTCTCGCTAGCAAACGAAATCGGCAGATTTCGTTTGAAAAACAAAAATCTGTCGATTTTTGTTTAGAGGAAAAGTTCACGAAAACATGCAATAATCATAAATGGTTATTAAATGTGTCAGTGAACTTTGACGAGGCGTCGTGGCGGAGTGGCTACGCAGCGGTCTGCAAAACCGTTTACCCCGGTTCAATTCCGGGCGACGCCTCCATAAATTTGTGCCTGAGTGGCGGAATTGGTATACGCGACGGACTTAAAATCCGTTGGTGGTAATTCACCTTGAGGGTTCGAGTCCCTCCTCAGGCACCATTTTTATTTATCAATTCTTTTTTCGAAAATATACCAACCAGTTATGTTCCAAAATCTGTCTGAAGGATCAGTTAATCGGCCGATGTCTATCCCCTTCACTTCGTTGGACACACCATATTCGTAATCAGGACGCACCAAGAACACAGCCGGTGTCTCATCCCAAATAATTTTAGTGATTGTTCTAATTTTTTCGGCCCTTTGGTTTTTGTCCGTCAAAACCCTTGCTTGCTCTATAAATTTATCGACCGGTCGATCTGAAAAGCCGGAAAAATTTAAACCAGGATCGTTGGCCTGGGTACCGTGCCAAAACGGATATAAATCTGAACTATCACCTAGGTTCTGAGAAATCAGTAGCAAATCGAAATTGCGCGGGCGGATATAATCCTGAATCAAGGCATTGGTGGGATATTTTTCAATTTTCGTTTCAATGCCTAAAAGACCCAAATTAACAGCAATTAGATCAGCCTCTCTTGATTTTTCGATGCTCGATGAAGTTACCAACCGAACGCTAACTTTCTGTTCGTTTTTGACCATAATGCCGTCAGGACCGGGTGCATAACCGCCTTCCGTTAATTTAGCTTTAGCCGAAGCAAGATCAAAATTTTGTTTGAATTCCGGATTATAGCCAACATAACCGGGCAAAACCGGAGCAAAAATTTCACTGGCTTGACCTTTGTAGGCTTCTTCGATTATTTGTGTCCTATTAACAGCATACGAAACTGCTTGACGGAAATATTTATCCTTGGAAACACCGGTTCGAAGGTTAAAATACAGGGCATCATATTCCGGTACGGCACCCCTATAAAGTTTAATGTTCGGTAATTTATCTTCTTCTTCACCAACACCAGCCACTCTTTCCACGCCCTTAACTTCCTTTTTGATATAGCCTTCGATAAGTCCGGCATAATCGGTATAAGTTTTAATAATAATCTTGGGAATATAAGGCTTTTTGTCGTAAAAATTCTCATTTACCAGAAGTACAACCTCGTCAGACTCGCGGATTTTCTTTGATTCAGCAACAATATATGGTCCACTACCGACTGGTTTGATTGAGAATTCGGCGGTTTTTAGATTTCGGGGAGGAATGCTTTCCAAAAGATGCTTAGGCAAAACAGCAAAATTGGCCAGATTCAAAAAATCAGGCAACGAATTCTGCAATTTGAAAACCACGGTATTTCTGTCAGAATTTGTGACTTCAACACCTTTCCAAACTTCTAGAAGCGGACTTTTTACATCAGGAGTTTGGATGGTGTTAATTGTGAAAACAACATCATCAGACGTTAGTTCGGCACCGTCACTCCATTTTAAATTTTCTTTGAGATGAAAGGTATATGTCTTGCCATCGGCTGATGCTTCCCAGCTTTGAGCCAAATCGGGGTCTACCGACCGGTTGGCGTTTTTCTTCACCAGGCCGGAAAATACTAATTTGGCGACGGCTTGCTCGGCTGAATTCAGGGGTGTGTACAGAGGGTTAAATTGTTCAATTTTGCCAACTACACCTTCTGTGTAAATACCGCCGTCTATTGGTTTAGTCGGGATGTAACGGTAAATAGCAGCAAAACGCTGGGCAAAAAGAATAAGAACAAGGAGCGAAGCAATACCGGAAAATAAAACAATATTTTTTAAATGCGAAATGTCCGGCAATCTTTTGGAAAACCAAGAAATTCTTTTCTTTATATCATCAGCGTTAACCTTTTTCAGGCTTTGGTCAATTTTTTCGATTTTTGAGCTAAAATTCATCTATTTATTAGCAACAATTTGCCAAACCGAAATGATTAGAAAGACCAGTGCCGAAGTAATGGTTGCGTAAAACAAAAATTTTTCAGCACCGCGTTTGGTGGTATAAAAATTCGAGCTTCCACCAAACATACCCGAAAGTCCGGTCCCCTTTTGCTGCAAAAGCACCGAGACGATTATAATAATCAAACAAACAACTTGAATTATGGTAATAACGTTTTGCATCGTTTTAAGATTTTAGCAGATTTGGCAAAGCTTTCCAAGCTGCTATTTCTTCTTTTGACCTATGGAAGCCTTTTTCAAAACAAAAACCGACTTGCCTGAAACCTTCATCTTTGGCTTTTGGTTTTTGAGTTTTTTGATAGCCTCATCCTCAATTTTTTGATAATCCATTAAATACCTATCACTTCAATTATTTTATCGGCTAATTTTTTACTGTCATGAAACAAAGGATTTTCTTTATGCACAACGTCGCCTTGAATCAGTTTGGGCGTGTTCAGGTCAATTTTGACCGGTTCAACGAAACCGTCTCCGGAATGTTCCGGGAAAAAAGCGTTATTGGCCACCACAAAGTCGTGATAAATGCAGTATTTCTCAACTGCCTGAATATGATCTTTTAAAGTATAGCCCTCTGTTTCCCCTCTTTCAGTTGAAACGTTGCAAACGTAAACTTTTTTTGCTTTGGAGTTTTGATAGGCATCCAGAAGTTCTTGATGTAAAAAATTTGGAATTACGCTGGTGAATAAACTGCCCGGTCCGATAATAATTACGTCCGCCTCCTTAAGCGCTTTGAGAACTTTCGGATTGGCTGAGGCTTCTCTATTTAAAAAAATCCTATCAATAATATTTTTGTAGCCGTATTTAGTGATGTTTGTTTGGCCGAGAACTTTTTTCCCGTCCACAAATTCTGCTCCAATATGAACGTTTTTTAAAGTTGCCGGCAGCACCTTGCCTTTGGTTTTTAAAAGTTCGCAAATTTTTTCTACTGCCAAATTGTAATCACCCGTCATATCGTTCATGGCTGTCAAAAGTAAATTCCCTAAACTGTGCCCCGAGAGGCCGAAGCCTCTTTTGAAGCGATAAGTAAACAAATCCAAAAGCGCAGTTTCGTTTTCAGAAAGTGCCGCGATGCATTTTCGAATATCTCCTGGCGGCAAGATGTCCATGTCACGTCGCAAACGTCCGGTGGAAGCACCGTTGTCGGTCATCGTGACGACAGCAGTAATATCAATGTCATATTCTTTTAAGCCGCGTAGCAGAGTGGAAAGTCCTGTACCTCCGCCGATGGCAACAATTTTTTTCATCCGAAGAATATTATAACTCTTCCTTGATTTTTTGCGCTATTTTTTTACCAACTACACGCGACAAATCTTCAAGCGATGCTTCTTTGATTTTTCTGATTGAGCCAAATTCCTTTAATAATTTCTTTTTGGTTTTCGGACCAATACCTGAAATGACATCCAGTGAAGTTTTGAAAAGTTCCTTGCCTTTTAGTTTGCGGTGATAAGTGATAGCAAAGCGGTGGGCCTCATCTCGGATGCGCTGAATCAAATAGAGCGCCTCGCTTTCGACCGGTAAATTGATAGTCTGGTATTTATTTTCTTCAAATTTGATTAACTGTTCAAATCTTTTAGCCAACGAAATTACTTGGACATTTTCCGGAATTGCAACTTTTTTTAGAACAGTTGAAAGCTGCCCTTTCCCGCCGTCTAAGATTACAAGATCCGGTAATTGGCGAAATGACTCATCATTCTTCTTTAGTTCCGATAATTTAAAGCGCCGACTTAATATCTCTGTAAGCATCGCGAAGTCATTAGCTCCTTTTACGGTTTTTATTTGGAAACGGCGGTAATCTTTGGGACTTGCGATACCATTTTTAAAGACAATCATGGAACCAACAGCTGCCGTACCCATAATATTTGAGATATCAAAACATTCGATTCTTCTTGGTATTTCATCCAAGTCTAAATTAGACGCGAGTCCCCGTAGGCCAGCATCGGTGTCAAGCTCCCTATCGGAAAAAAGATGGGTTTTTTGAATTCTTTTTAAGTAGTGTAATTTATCGCGAAAAGTTGCCGCTTTTTCATATTCCTGATTTTTTGCAGCGTTTTTCATTTGTTTTTGTATTCCAGTTTCGATTTTTTCCGTTTTTCCGGAAAACAGTGCCGTAAGACCTTTAATGTTTTTGGCGTAATCCTTTGCACTGATGTATGTTTCGCCATGACCGGGACAAAGCCGGAGATGGAAGTAAAGACAGGTTTTATCGGCCGGCAGATTGCAGGTGCAATACGGAAATATGTGGCGCGCTAATTTCAATATTGAGCGTAAAGCCGTGCTTTCAGTAAAGGGACCGAGATGTTTTGAATCATGATCTACAATCTGGTGAACGACCGAAATCCGCGGCCAAGCCTCGCCTGAAATTTTTAGATAGGCATAGTTTTTATCGTCCCGAAAGCGAATATTATATTTTGGTTTGTAGCGCTTAATTAAATCAGCTTCAAAAACCAGCGCCTCAAATTCGGAACCAACTTCAATCCATTCGAGATTTGCGATGTTTTTTATCAGTTCGGCTGTTTTAATATCATGGTCGCCGTGAAAATAAGAGCTGACACGGTTTTTGAGATTGACTGCTTTACCGACGTAAATAATTTTCTTTTCTTTGTTACGAAAAAGATAAACACCGGGAGATTTCGGCAGCTCCTTTAATTTATTTTCTAGCTTTACGCTCATTTTACCTACCTAATACTTTTTTTAGATATTGGCCGGTGTATGAAAGCTCAGATTTAGCAATTTGCTCCGGAGTTCCCTCTGCCACAATCTCGCCGCCCATATCGCCGCCTTCCGGCCCAAGATCAATTACCCAATCAGAGCATTTAATAACATCCAAATTATGTTCAATAACTACAACAGTATTGCCTTTTTCTACTAGAGCATTGAGTACGGCCATTAGGCGGCTGACGTCATCAAAATGAAGACCGGTTGTTGGTTCGTCCAAAATATATAAAGTTTTACCGGTTGCGCTGCGTGAGAGTTCGGTTGCCAGCTTCACTCTTTGGGCTTCGCCGCCGGAAAGAGTTGTGGCCGGTTGTCCAAGTCGGATATAACCTAGACCAACTTCAGAAAGAGTAGCAAGTTTTTGTTTGATGCTCGGGATATTAGTAAAAAATTCCAGCGCTTCTTCAACAGTCATCGATAAAACATCGGCAATCGATTTGCCTTTATAATAAATTTCTAGCGCTTCCTGATTGTAACGTTGGCCCTTGCACTCTTCACAGGTAATGTAAACGTCCGGTAAAAAATGCATTTCAATTTTGATAATTCCCTCACCGCGACAAGCTTCGCAACGGCCGCCTCTGACGTTAAAGGAAAACCGCCCCGGTTTATACCCGCGCATTCTGGCTTCCGGCACCGCTGCAAAAAGATCGCGAATATCGGAAAAAACGCCGGTGTAAGTTGCCGGATTGGAACGCGGTGTGCGCCCGATTGGAGACTGATCAACGTCAATTACTTTGTCGAGATGTTTGAGCCCGACAATTTCCTTATGTTTTCCGGGTGTGTTTTGTGCCCGATGATAAACATTAGATAATTTTTTGGCCAAGGTGTCGTTAATTAGAGACGATTTGCCTGAACCGGAAACACCCGTTATTACGATTAATTTACCGAGCGGAATCTTAACGTTAATATCTTTAAGGTTATTTTCTTTTGCTCCGATTATCTCGAGGCTCTCACCCGTCCCCTGCCGTCTTTTTTGCGGGCAAGCGACTGTTTTTGCACCGGAAAGATATTGACCCGTCAGCGACTTTTTATCTTTTTTAACTGATTCGGGAGTACCTTCGGAGATAATATGCCCGCCGTGTTCACCTGCTCCAGGCCCGACATCAATCAGCCAATCGGCTTCTTCCATAGTTTCGGCGTCATGTTCGACAACAATAACCGTGTTACCAAGATCACGTAATTTTTTTAGCGTATTAATAAGACGGATGTTATCTCTTTGATGCAAACCGATGGAAGGTTCGTCCAGAATATACAGAACACCCATCAGCGATGAGCCAATTTGGGTCGCTAACCTGATTCTTTGGGCTTCACCGCCGGAAAGGGTATTGGCAGTCCGATCTAGTGTCAGATAAGAAAGACCGACATTCAGGAGAAAATTGAGCCTCAATCTAATTTCTTTTAGAATTTGTTTGGCGATTTTCTGATCTTTATCCGAAAGTGTTATTTCGTCAAAATATGTTTTACATTTATCAATCGGCATTCTAACAACTTCAACGACTGATTTTCCGACAACTGTTACTGCCAGGTATTCCGGCTTGAGACGGCTCCCCTTACAAACGTTACATTCTCTTTCGGTCATGTATTTTTCGATTTCTTTTC
>CAYZJN010000002.1:0-15349 GCA_964479115.1 uncultured Candidatus Saccharibacteria bacterium
CGTTAACCAATACGTTAAACAATAAGTGTAAAATCACTTGCCGCAAAATTTGCTGACGCCTTTGGCGCTCGCAGTTTTGCACCAGTTGTCGCTTAATTGCTGGCAACCATCTCAAGCTCGATATCCGATAGAGCTGCGAGGTGTTATATTATCGGATTGCTGCCGACCTATTTCTCTAGAGACGGCATAAGACTTAGAGAATAAGATAAACGTGTTTTCTTGAGATTCTAGCGTTTATCCGAAACCTTAATCTCAAGTAAACCTGCTAACATTTGTTCTGTTTTTGCTTTCGGACCGGGGTTCAATTCCCCGCAGCTCCACCACCAAAACCCGATGGAATTTTCCATGGGGTTTTTGTGTTAGTTCTTAAAAATATTATTCTTTCTTTCAAATATTGATTGGGATATGATTAATCTAATGAAAAATATAAAAAGATTACTTTTAGTAATTATTTTAGTTGGAATCGCTATATTCTTAGCTGTATTCCTTAAAAGAGCCAGGATTGATACACCGTTTGGTTATTATAGTCAAAACTGCGAATGTACCGGTTTGTCAATTGGTGATTGGTGCCTTGGGAAGTTGGCTGATTGTTTGTATTCTCCGTAACATAGATTTTAGATTCCCTCTACTACGCTCCATTGAAAAATTACATCCTTATGGGTGAGGATTCTTTAATTGGGATTTTTGAATAAAGGTGATATACTTGCAAACGTTAAAAAGGGACTGGATATGAACAAAGAATTATTTTATAAAACTTTTCGCAACACCGTATTGGCAGCAATATATATTTTCGGAGTTTCCCAAATCATGCAAAACGGAGACAAAATCTTCGGTAAAACCGATAATATGTTTGCGCCTTTTGCTTTCTTGCTACTTTTTTCGCTTTCTGCTGCTGTTGTCGGCGGCTTGGTTTTTGGACAATCGGTCTTTCTCTTTTTTGACGACAAGAAAAAAGAAAGCGTTACGGCCATCTTTTACAGTATCTTTTGGATGGCAACTTACACAATTCTTGCCATGGTGACACTTTTTCTACTGATATAAATCTTTAAATTAGTTCGAATAAAAGTCGTAAATAATTTTGGAAATTCCGGCAATGTTGGCATTAGCTGTTGTTTCACTCACGTATTTATTGGTGAACACACTAATTACGTAGGGTTTATCGCCGAGGAAAATAATACCCGAGTCAGAGATGCTACTTCCTTGAGTTCCGATTTTATGAGCAACCTCCGTGCCAGCTGGTAATTGTCCCTTTAGCCTGGTATCAATAATGGAAACCTTCAGATAGGAAATTAATTTTTCTTTATTTTGGCCGATACCCAGCTCGTCGTTATATAACTTGACGAAAAGAGTCCCCAGATCCTTGGGTGTTATTTTATTACTAACGACATTTGTGCCTGTTAATCCGAGTCCATTAAGGTAATTTTGGATATTGGCGCGGCCGTAATTTCTGGTTAAAACATTAGTCGCTGCATTGTCTGATTTTTCAATCATTAACTTTATGTATTGTTCGACCGTATACGCCGTACCATAAGGCTGTGCGATTAAAATACCGGTACCGCCTTCGTAGTCGGCGCTAGTATAGGTTAATTTTTTAGAAAGATTGGTTTTGCCGCTTTCTGCCAAATTGTAGATGTAAGCCGCAAAAGCAACCTTGATGCTGCTCGCCGCAGTGTAAACTTCTTCCGGCTCATAACCGAATTCCTGATTATTTTCCAAATTATAGACATAATAAGAATAATTCGAAAGTGAATCTCCCAAAAAAAGACTTATTTTTTCTTGAGTGGGCGCCGGATCATTTATTTTTGGTTTTTCAGGCTCAGTTATCACGGTGGTGGCCTCATTAATGTTTTCTGCGATCTTGTCCTTATTTTGATATAATTTATAACCTAAAAACAAGAGCCCTATTACTAAAATAACCAACAAATATTTTTTATTACTTTTTTTTGGTTTTGGTTTGATATATCTAATACTCATAGCAACACAAAAAACTTTCTAAATTAAAGCCGCTCAGAAATCCCGGATTAGATATATTTTCTCACGATTTTTATTATATCGTCCAGTTTGTATTCAATTTTCATCAATAATTCAAGAGATTTTTTAGTAACCGGCTTCGTCAATTGCTTCGTTTACCAACTTATCGGCCAAGGCGTTTTGAGAACGGGGGATGTGTTTAAAAACAATCGGTTTGAAAAAAGTTAACTGGCGTACTTCCTCGACCAATTCACGCATTCGAGCGTCCTTGGTTTTATATTCACCTCGAACCTGCTTGACAACCAGTTCCGAATCTAGACGACACTCAATCTCCTCCGGAGCATATTTTTTTGCCCGTCTTAAACCCGTAATCAAGGCTGTGTATTCTGCCACATTGTTGGTTGCTTCATCGATATACTCTTTATGCTTTTCTAAAATTTTCCTTTTTTCATCATAAATAACGACGCCAATCCCAGCCGGACCGGGGTTATTTCTGGCCCCTCCATCTGTATAAATAATAAGTTTTTTGTGTTTTGTATCCATAATTTGATTTTCTGTAGATATTCATTTACCAGCAAAAATCTGTTAGTGCCAGACAAAATCTGTTACCAACAAAAATCTGTTGATTTTTGTTGAAAGGAGGAGTTCCGAAAGGGTTATTTTATCCAGACAAAATCTGTTGATTTTGTCTGAAAGGAGCAGGAATCGAAAGGGTGAAGTAAATTTATTTACGAAACCCGGCAGATTCTTGCGACGTGGTCAGGGTGAGAGGACTTGAACCTCCGGTCTCAGGACCCCCAGCCCTGCGCTTTACCAACTAAGCTACACCCTGGCTTGATTATTATAAAATTTATTTCTCAGATGTGCACTTGTTTTTAACCGATGCTCACGCCACATTGACTCACTTCTTGTCTCAAAAACCTCATATTTTACCAGCTTCCAGGGTTTTTTGGATTTTGTCGAAGGAACTTTGCCCGAGTTATGGTATTTTAGTCTATATTCAATATCCTTTGTCTGTCCGATATAAAAAGTTTTATCGTGTTGGCTTTGTAATAAATAGACGTAATACATGAGCGTCTTACCCCACAGCCTCTCCGAGCCTACGACTCGTAGAGCCGGAGGCCTGCGCTTTACCAACTAAGCTACACCCTGAAATGCTAAGGCAGCTGTAAAAGCTGCATCAATATGTTTAAAACTGGGCCAATAATATAACTGCCCAAAATTAAAACCAAAGGAAAAAGGATAAAAGGCCCGTAAGATTCCAGCTTGTAAATAAATTTGGAGTTCGGGAAAAAAGCCAGTAAAACTTTAGAACCATCAAGCGGCGGAATCGGGATCAGGTTAAAAGTCATCAAGACCAAATTAAGCTGAATAATCACCAATAAAAAGGCGGAAAATAACGAATTTTGTCCGGGCAAGAATTTATAAACGGTCGTAAAAAGTAATGCTAAAATCAAGTTACCAACCGGTCCGGCAATAGAAGTAAGCGCCTCACCTAGCTTAATATTTTTAAACCTGTTCGGATTAATCGGCACGGGTTTAGCATAACCGAAGGTAAAATTACCACCACTTAAAACTAAAAGCATAATAGGCATCATGACAGTTCCGACTGGGTCAATATGGGCAAGCGGGTTAAGAGTGACCCGCCCCGCCATTCTGGCTGTGTCATCACCTAGATAACTTGCCGTCCAGGCATGCATAAATTCATGAGCAGTTAAGCTAGCGTAAAGGGCAGTAAGCCATAATAGAAGTGAAACTAAATCCATAAATTCCTTGATTAAAAGCTCGTACTATGCTATCATCTTTTAGTGTTTAGTTCAATTGTTGTACTTGGACTAAAAAATCATTAATAAATATGCATCTCGATGAACGGAGCGATAATCCGAGCATCTGTCGATGCGAGGATAGCAAAAAAATGTCACGTGTCTGTGAAAAATGCGGAAAAGCTCCAATGGCCGGCCACAACGTCTCACACTCCCACTTGAAAACCAAGAGACGTTTTTTGCCGAACCTACAAAGTTTTCAAGAAGCACCCGGTAAAAAAAGAATTAAAGTTTGTGCCACTTGTCTAAAAACAATGAGTAAAGTCAAATAAACCGCCCAAAAGGGCGGTTTTTGAATTATAGATGCAATGTTTTGGCGGTTTTTGCTCTAGCCAAAGCCACATCATGAGCCGCCATTTCTAAGCTGTCATCAATTGGATCAAGCGGAATAACGCTTTGATAACGGTTTAATAGAGCGATAGAAATCAGATGATCAGCCAAATGAGGATTCTTGGGCAGGAGAGGGCCATGCAGATAAGTTCCAAAAGCATTCTTATAAACTCCGCCCTCATAACCGCCGTCGCCCAAATTACCGTATCCATTCAAAACATAACCAAGAGGTTTGGTTTTGGGACCTAAGTGCGTTAACCCGGAGTGATTTTCGAATCCCACTAATGTGGTTCTGGGCTTTTCGACGATACCGAATTTGTAAGAATTATTCCAACCGGTTGCAGTTTGGGCAATATCAAGAACAATATTTCCAATTAGGCGTTTCTCCCCGGCCTCCGTATAAGCATCAAAAACTTCAATTCCCGGTATTTCTTGACCGTCCTGGGTCTTGAAATATTTTCCAAACAATTGAAAACCGCCGCAAATAGTTAGCGCCACTAAGCCACCGTCAATTAAATCTTTAATTTCCCGGGCTCTTTTTTTGAAATCATTGGCAATAATGTCCTGCCCTCGATCTTGACCGCCGCCCATAAACAGAATGTCGGCATCCGAAAAATCAACTTCGCTACCGATTTTAACTTCAACGACTTCAAATTCAATTCCGCGCCACTCGCAACGTTTTTGGAGTGTCAAAATATTACCCATGTCTCCGTAGAGATTCATAGCATCAGGATATAGGTGATAGAGTTTGATTTTGTACGCCATTAAAGTCCCCTTTTGGTTACTTTGCCAAGGTTGCTTAATTCATCACCGGTTAATTTAAAAAAATTGCGAATTTCCATCATCGCCGTGTAGGTCGGCAAAATGTAGCCTACTTCACCGCTATCTAATTTGGAAAGTAGCATTTCCGTCGCCTTGACCGGGTCTTTTTCGATTTGCACTTGCTCTCTTTTAACATCAGCATATTTAAGGCGCAAAGCCATATCTTCAGCCCGAATACCCGAGCAAATAAAGTTATTGCCAGCTAGTTCAAGATTTTCAAAATCAACGTCCCAAATCCAAGAAACATCTGTACCATCAGCAAAATTATCATTCAGTGCTAGTAAAATATTTTTTGGTTCTTTCTTAAGAAAAACGGTTTCCAAAGCCTGTGAAGCCCCAGTGGGATTTTTGACCAAAAGCAGCGTGGCCTTCTTGCCGTTTTGCGAAAGCGTTTCCAAACGGCCAAAGGCTGAAGAAAATTCACGCAGGGCATGTGCTACAGCCGGTCCACCACTGCCGACAGCTTTGGCGGCAGCCGCCGCAGCCAAGGCATTATAAATGTTGTAAAGGCCGGGCAGTTTCATCTCGGTTTTGATTTTTTCATCATCCAAAGTTAACAGAAATTCCGAGATTCCAGGCTGCATTTTAATTTCACTGGCGGAATACTTTAATTTTGGCCGAGTGGCCGGACAGTTTGGGCAAGACCAAACCCCTAAATGACCGAAATAACGGTTTTGATATTTCAGTTCGTGACCGCACTCTAAACAATCCTTAGAATCCATAGCAGCACGACTTTTAGTGTTGATTTCCGGCACATCAATACCGAAATAGGTTACATTGCCATCGGTATATTTGGCTAGGTCAGCCACCAACGGGTCATCGGCATTCAAGACAACCGAAAGATCTGTAAACCCCCGCATTGAACCACCAATAATCGCTGCAGTTTTATCAAGCTCGCCATAACGGTCTAACTGGTCCCGAAAAAGGTTGGTTACAACCACTACTCTGGGACGTAATTTGGTCATAGCTTCCGGCATTGTCGCCTCATCAACTTCAAAAACCGCAATATCAGAATTAAAACCGGTGCCGAAAATGTTAACGGACTGTATTAAAGCCGAGGCAATTCCCCTAGTTAAATTGGATCCTGAAGGGTTGTGAAGTACCTTAAAGCCTTCCTCAAATAATATTTCCGTCAGCATTTTAGCTGTGGTTGTTTTGCCATTGGTCCCTGTAACGACAATAACCCCGTTTTTAACCCGTGAAGAAATTTTCCGCACGATATTGGGGTCAATTTTTTCAGCAATCAAACCCGGCAGAGCCGTACCGCTGCCTAATTTGAAAATTCGAGTTAAAACTATAACGAACTTTGCAACAAAAATTGCAAGTATTTTCATATTTTTAGTATATCACAGGGTTAATTCTTAATTTTTAGTTTTTAATTTTAAAAAAATTTTCTACTAACTTTTCGGCTTGCTCTTGGTTTTCTATCCACTCAATATCTTTGTTTCTTTTTAGCCAGGTCATTTGCCGTTTGGCAAAATTACGGTGAACTTGTTTGGTTTTCTCAACTGCCTCATCTAGAGTTAATTTTTCGTCCAGATATTCAGTCAGTTGTTTGTAGCCTGCTGCTTGCATTGCCGTATTATGGTCATATTTCTGATATAGTTTTTTCACTTCTTCCAAAAAACCGCTTTCAATCATTTCGTCGACTCTTTGGTCAATACGGTTATATAGCCACTCGCGGTCTCTTTTTAAAGCTAAATACAAAACATTTTTGGGCAATTTTGCCCTGCTTCTAGAGGCACAAAACGGTTGACCGGTTTCGAGTACTACCTCTAGTGCTCGAATTAATCTTCTTTTGTTGTTCTTGTCGATAGTCCATTCGCAATCGGGATCTAGTTTGACTAACTGCTGGAAAAGATCTTCGTTAGATTTTTGTTCTAATTCTGCTCGCAATTCAGGATCTGGTTTAACTTCCGGCATTTGAAAATCATAGACTAAAGCATCGATATACAAAGTGGAACCACCAACTATTAAAGGTATTTTATTTTTTTGTTGAATTTTTTGAATAGCGGTTTTGGCCATTGCCTTAAAAATTGCCACATTCATTTCTTCATCAGGATTTTTTACGTCTATCAAATGATGAATTACTCCGTCAATTTCAAACTCGTTTCCGTTTTTTTTGACCTCTTTCCCCAATGTAGGCTTATCAGTTCCGATATCCATACCCCGATAAACAGTCATTGAATCGGCACAAATAATTTCAACGTTAAATTTTCTAGCCAAATCAAAAGATAGCGCGGTTTTTCCACTTGCGGTCGGACCAGTAAGGACAATGATTGGCTTTTTCATGTTTTAATATTATACTTGAGGCAGCTAAAATTGAGGAGAACAAATGACTCCAGGAGAAGGTTTCAACTACTCTAACGAACAAATTAGAGCACACGCAGAACAAAAAAGAGCTGAGGCAGCTCAAAATAGAGCCAAGGATCAAAAAAAGAAAAAAACTATTAAAAATGTAGCGGCACTTTCCGCTTTGGGTTTGGTGACATCTGCCGCCATCGGTTTGGGAGCCAAAGCCACCGCCGAAAGCGAACAGAGATTACCGGATAACCGTTTTACCCCGGAGCAATCTGCACCGACGGCATCAGGTGAAGAACAATTGACGCCCGAGCAATTGCAGGAAAAAGCTCAAATTGATGCTGCCGAAGCAGCTGCTGAAAAGGACAAGGTCGAAAAAGCAAGCGCACCGGCAGAAACCCCACAAACAGTTATGGATCAGAATTTTGAAGGGTTAGACACGACTAAAATTGAATAGAGCCTAAAAGTTTCCAGGCTCCTGAGTTTTCTATCAAAACATCATAAAACCGGCCAACCGAGAGGGTTTGGTCGGTTTTTATTTCAACCACTTTATATCCCGCTGTTCGGCCGTAATATCTAACCCCCTTTTTCTCATCAACCAAAACACGGAGGATATTGCCGTTTAAATCTTTATTTACCTTTTCTAAATTTTCTCTTAAAACAATTGTCAAAAATTTTTCACGTTCTTTTTTCGCAGTATTCGAAACGTCATCGGCAGTCTTTGCGCTAGCAGTACCAGGACGCGGGCTGTACTGACCAATAAAAATCATTTCAAATTTTGCTTTTTTGACGACCGTCAGAGTATCAGCAAACTCTTTTTCACCCTCCCCCGGGTAACCGACGATTATATCAGTAGTCAAAACAACCTCTGGCATCGCCGCTCTTATCTTTTCAACCAAAGATAAATATTCTTCGGCGGTATAATGACGATTCATGCTTTTGAGAATTTGATTGTTACCCGATTGCAACGGCAAGTGTAAATAGGCCGGAAAATGTTTTAATTTCGGAAGGGTTTTTATTAAATCGTCGGAAATATCCTTGGGATGGTTAGAATAGAAATAAACCCGAAAATCGCCAGGAATTTGGTCAATTTTCTTCAAAAGTTTCACAAAACCATACTTGTAGGAATTAACGTTTTGACCAAGTAAAGTTATTTCCTTAAAGCCGTTTTTGACTAAATCTTTAATTTCTAACAGAACTTCCCCCGGCAGACGTGATTTTTCCCGTCCACGAGTATAAGGCACTGCGCAATAACTGCAAAAATTATCACAACCGGTCATAATCGGAACAAAGGCCCGAAAATCAGTTTCGTATTTCGGCAAAACACATAAGTATTCTCCTGCAAGTTTTATCTTATTATCGGAATCTAAAGCTTTGGTCAAAAGATCCAGTTCGTTAATTTTGAATATCAAATCAAAGATTTTATTCATTCTCTTTAAATCCTGATCCAAAACACAGCCAGTTAAAACGACTTTAAGATTGGGCTTTTTTGTTCGCATTCGATTCCAATCCTTGGCTTTACCGTAAATGCGATTGATGGCGCTTTGACGGACCGAGCAGGCAACCGTTACAATTAAATCCGCCTCCGTCTCTTTTGTGGTTTTTTGATAACCCAAAAGATTTAATACCGTTTCGATTCTTTCCGCATCGGAGTAATTCATGGCACAACCCAGAATCCAGAGATAATATTTCATAGCCGTTCGATTTTAACAGAATCAGTTCTTACTTTCAAAACTAAATACTTTGAGTTACAATTGTTTTTGCCATGTCCAAGGAAAATCCATTTAATAACGCCCTTACACAACTCAAAAAATCAGGTGATTTTTTGATGCTTGAAAAAAACATCGAGCGCATTTTATCAAAACCGCAAAGAGTACTCTTGGTTAGCATCCCTGTCCGCATGGACAGCGGTGAGGTTAAGGTTTTTGAAGGTTATCGAGTCCAATATAATAACGCCAAAGGACCATATAAGGGCGGTATTCGTTTTCATCCTCAAGTAGATTTGGATGAGGTAAAGGCGCTTTCGCTTTGGATGGCCATTAAAACCTCGGTTCTGAATTTACCTTACGGCGGCGCTAAGGGTGGGGTAACAGTTGACCCGAAGGGCTTATCCGAGCGGGAACTTGAGGCTCTATCTCGTGGTTACATTCGGGAAATTTTTAGTTTCATCGGTCCCGATACCGATATTCCGGCTCCTGATGTTTATACCAACTCGCAAATCATGGCCTGGATGATGGATGAATATTCACACCTTGCAGGCAAATATACTCCTGCTGCTTTTACCGGCAAGCCGATTTCTGTTGGTGGTTCAGTTGGGCGCGATACGGCCACAGCTCAGGGTGGTGCTTATGTTCTTTTGGAAGCCGTCAAAAAATTGAAGGTTAAAAAACCTCTTTCAGTGGCTATCCAAGGCTTTGGAAATGCCGGTCAGAATATGGCTGAGATTCTCTATTATTCCAACAATTCCTTCAAAATCGTCGCCATTTCCGATTCCAAAGGAACGGTTTATGACTCAAAGGGATTGGATATCCCGCAGCTTTCCGCTCACAAGGCCGCAACCGGACAAGTTTGCGGTTTTAAGGGCGCTAAAGACATAAAATCGGATGAGCTTTTTGCACTTGATATTGATATTTTGATTCCGGCTGCGTTGGAAAATTCTATTACGGATGCTAACGCCGGCAATATTAAGGCTAAAATAATTCTGGAACTCGCTAACGGTCCGATTACACCCAAAGCCGAAGAAATCATACTCAAAAAGGGCATTACAATCATACCCGATATTCTAGCAAACGCCGGCGGTGTTACCGTTAGTTATTTCGAATGGGTTCAAAATCGTGAAGGCCATTACTGGGATACGAATAGAATTCAGGAACTCTTAAGTGCAAAAATGCAAAAATCTTATCAAGATGTACTCACATTAAGTGCTCAGTACAAAACCGATCTCAGAACAGCTGCTTATATTTTGGCCGTTTCTCGAATTGCCGAAGCCCAAAAAGACCTTGGATTTCATTAAAATAATTAAACTTCTATCTTTTCGACTTCAGTAATATCAAAGTCTTCTATTTTTCTATCTACAATACGAAATCTGGCTTTGAATTTTTTCCCGGCGAGCAAAATCGGCATCCAGTGTTTATCATCCGGCCACATTAAATCATAGGGTATTTCGGCGTGGTTGAACCATTGCGGCCGCATTTCCTCCGTTTCAACCGGTTCCCCCTCAAATTCCTGAATACTGTAAATATGGGTGTGAAAATCGGCTTCCTCCTCACCCTCAAAAACAATAAAGCCCTTTTTCTCAAGCTTTTTGGCCTTAATGCCACTCTCTTCTTCGAGTTCCCTTATCGCAGCTTGTTCTGGGGTTTCGCCTTCGATTAATTTGCCGCCGTAACCGTTCCACCAACCTTCGCCAAACCCTCTTTTTTTCATCGCCAAAAGAACCCTATTATCATCATGAAGAAAACAAAGGGTTAAGTGTTTAACTTTAGGCACTAAATCCGCTCACTATTTATTTTTTCAATAAAAGTTTCGAGTTTATATTCTTTGATTTCGCGGCTTTTTAGACTACGAACAGCGATTTTCTTTGACTTCATTTCCTTTTCACCAATAACAATCATATAAGGAATTTTTTGTAGTTCAGCCTCGCGTATTTTCTTGCCGACGGTTTCGTTTTGAGTATATTCATCGATATCAGTTTTAGTAAGTTCAACATTAATCATGTCGCTGACGAAATCTTTATGATTTAACTGCACGCGAATTCCTTTATCGTATAGGGGTTTGCATACATTATTAAGAGCATACGCTAACATGTCTAAAGTATCCGAAACTGTAATAACTCTCACCTGAACTGGAGCTAACCAAACAGGAAAAGCACCGGCATAATGCTCGATTAAAATTGCTAAGAATCTTTCATAGGAACCAAGTATTGCTCGATGAATCATAACAGGAGTCTTCTTTTGACCCTTTTCGTCAGTGTATTCAAGACCAAACCGTTTCGGCATCGAAAAATCCAACTGAATTGTTGCAAGCTGGCGTTCGTTTCCAAGCGAATCCTTGAACATAAAATCTATTTTAGGACCGTAAAGAGCCGCCTCCCCTTCCATTCTCACGGCATCAAGTTTTTCTTCTTTTGCTATCTTCTCTAGCTTTTTTTCTGCAGCTTCCCAATCCTTTATATCTCCTATATATTTCTCTGGGTGCTTAGGGTCCCTGACTGAGAGAGAAACCCAATGTTCTCCCCAAAGGCCTAAATTACTATAAAACTCTCTGATAATTTTGCATAAACTTTTTGCTTACAAATCAATTTTATCGGGCCTGCAGAATTTGTGTCCGTCGTCACAAGTAATCGAACGCACACGAGTTAATCCCCCAATTTCACCCGGTTTTTCATCGCGATACATCATAGTTGATTCCATATAGCGAATCGGCAGTTCACGGTAACTGCGCGGTTTTGAGGCATAAATTTGAGTATGATGCGGACAGTTAACCGGTTTTAAAACGAATTCTTCTTTGTAATGACTTTTAACCACAAAAAGTTCATCTTTAAATTTTTCGGCATGACCGGAGGTTTCATAAAGTTTTAATTTTGCCATATGCGGGATTGTCACTTGCTGCACGCCATATTTTTTACTGATTTCCCAAAGTGCTTTTTGAAGTTCGTTTCGGATTATCGTGCCTTTAGGTGTAAAAAGCGGTAGACCGGAACCTACCAAATCTGAAAAGGTAAAAAGGTCGAGCTCTTGGCCTAATTTACGATGGTCCCGCTTTTTCATTTCTTCAACCTTTTCTAAATATTTTTCCAGATCATCTTTGGTATTAAAAGCAACTCCATAAATGCGAGTTAACATTTTGTTTTTTTCAGAACCTCTCCAATAAGCACCGGCAAGGGAAGTTAGCTTGAAGGCTTCTGTATTCAAATCCTTCGTATTTTCAACATGCGGCCCGGCACATAAATCCGTAAATTTACCGCTAGCATAAAAACTTACTTTTTTCTCGCCGGCTTTTTTTAAATCCTTAAGTAGCTCTATTTTGTAGGTTTGTTTTTCGGCTTTTAGTATTTTCTCTGCTTCAGCCACGGTTTTTTCCGATTTTTTAAAAGCGGCGCCGGACACAATCAGTTCCCGCATCTTTTTCTCGATTTTTTGCAAATCTGCCTCAACAAACGGTTTGGCAAAGTCAAAATCATAATAAAAACCGTTTTCAATTGCCGGTCCCATGCCTAATTTAACGTTCGGGAAAAGATCCAAAACCGCGGCCGCCAAAACATGCGCATACGAGTGTCTTTTTATTTCAATTTTTGTCGGATTATTTGCCATTGGTGCCTAAATTATAACATAAAACCTTTATACTAAAGATGTTTTTGTCCTTTATGTGATGATTGAAAATTGAGCGCTAAAATGATAAAATGATGCGCGCGGGTGGTTAGCTCAGCTGGTTAGAGCGTCGCGTTGACATCGCGGAGGTCACAGGTTCGAGCCCTGTATCACCCACCATTGAATTACTCTTTTTTATATAAGGGCGATTGGCGGAACTGGTAGACGCGCTAGCTTCAGGAGCTAGTGATCGCAAGGTCGTGGAGGTTCGAGTCCTCTATCGCCCACCAAATAATAAATATTGTTTACAAAAAGCAATTATAGAGTTAAAATTTGGGCAAAGTTACAGGGGGCTGAAAAACTGATTGTATAAGGAGCCAAAATGAATTCAACACTGGCCCAAAAAATCACAACCGAAATCTCACGTTTTTCCGCCAAAAAATACGCCATAACCGACAAATTTGGTAACGTAATGGCTAAAACCGACGATTTCAGCCTGTCCTATAACCCGCTCGAGATAAAATCAAAGAAAAGCTTCCCGATATTATTTGATAATCACAAACTCGGTTATCTTTTTATTGATGAAAATCCGGCAACAGTTGCTGAAATCGGTCCGATATTAAAATCCATGGCGGATTTAATTTCGCGTCAAGATTATTATGCTGATTTTTTGACGCAAGATGAAAAAAAATTAGATCAATTGATGTTTGAATATTTTAGATTGGAAAGTCAGGAAAAAAGAGAGCTCGAAAAAATGATACATTCCCTGGGAGTTTCTCTTAAAAAAAACCGGCTTGCCATTCTTTTAGAAATCAATGACCCTAATTTTCTTTTTTTGACTCAAACACAAACTTATTTTGATGAACGTGAAAGGAAGATTGCTCATATTAAACGAGAACTTAAGTTTATACTATCGTCTTTTTATACTCATCACAGTGATAATGTTATTTCTTATCTTGGCGGAAGTACATTTCTGGTTCTTAAGGATATGGGAGACATTCCAAAAGATTACGAAATTGTATTCAAGAAAACTTTAAATACACTTTTTTATAATTTTAAAAAAGAGTTAAGAACTGATATTTCAATGGGCATTGGACAATACAAGCCCGGCGACGAAGGCATTAAAGAAAGTTTTGAAGAAGCTGAAACTGCGTTGAAGTTCGGAACTCAAAACTGGGGTAAAAATAACCTCTATCACTTTGACAGTTTCGGTGTGGTCGCGCCATTATTTTCCGGCGCAACAAAAGCTAATATTTCTGTCCCTAAAAAAATAGTAAAAACCTTGCGGGCACATAAGGAATTGCTCGAATCACTTGAAGCGTACTTCAACTCGAATATTTCTATTTCCAAGACAGCTCAAAAATTGAAAATCCACCGCAACACGTTAATTTACCGTCTTGAACGGATTGAAGAACTCACCGGAAATGACCCAAGAATATTCAACGAAGCTTTTGAGCTTTATATCGCGCTGATGCTTGATAAATATGCGGGGGATAAATGATAAAATATTTTGCCCACATTGCAAAACATATGGATGAATATGCCTCAAAAGGTATCTTAAAAAGTCTTTTAATTACGACAATCGACGGACAAAGTCTCAGCGAAAAACCAAAATATTATCCGCTGGCACAGAAGACAGCCACAACCTTAAAACCACAAAAAATATCCGAAGATTTAAGTTGGTATCCGATTATTATTGACGAAGAAGTTGTTTGTGTCGCCATGTTAAAGGGAAATAGCGCAAAAAGGAGCGAGCAATTAAAGCTTCTGACGGGTCTTGCCGTCGAACTCTCTTATCGTAATTTTTTGGAATCTGAACTTGAGGAATCCCTAGATCCTAGAAGTCGTTTTATAAAACAACTTTTCACTGGGGATGAAATTTCAAGTATGGAAGAGGCCACTGATCGGGGTGATATTATCGGGCTTAATTTGCGATACCCTCAAGCCGTGATTCTCATTAAGGTGCCTGGTTTTTTTAAAAAATGGCACCTTAAGTATCGAAAATTACCGCTAGAAGAAAGGAACAAAAAAATACAGAGCGAATGCACTCAAACAGCAAAACTTTTTGACAAAGCCTTTAATAATTTCGAACAAAACGTATTTGCATGCTTGGATGAAGACATGATTGTTTGTCTTAAATGGGCATCAGGGAATATTAACACCACCAATACTATAAAGTTTTACCGCCAAAGAGCAAAATACTTAAGCGAGTTTACCGAAAAAGAACTCGGTATTAAACCTACCATTGGTGTCGGTCAATATTACCCGGGCTTAAAAGGTATGCTTAAATCTTATCATGATGCCGAAACCGCTCTTGAAGTGGGAGAAAAAATCTGGGGCGAAGGAAATATTTATCACATTCTTGATATCGGTATGCTGGTTTCAATATCTAAGAAAGTCTCTTTTGAAAGAAAATGCGAACTTGCTTTACAAATTTTGGGACCAATACTAAAAGATGAGGTCCTATACAAAACCGTAAAAACTTTTATTGATTCTGATTTAAACTTATCGGTAGCCGCGCAAAAGCTTCATCTGCATCGAAATACTTTGATTTATCGCTTAAATAAAATAAAAAAACAGGTTGGCCTTGACCCAAAAAAGTTTTCCGATGCAATCCAAATCAAGCTCGGCATACTGCTTTACGGACCGAGCATTCGTTGTAATTAATTACCTTTGAATCTCTTCTTGGCCTTCGTTTTTAACTAATAGTGCAATGAAAATCATTAAAAGTCCGGCACCGACAATTGCCATAATTAAAGCCCAAATATCAAGACCGGAAGAAATTGAGCCTAT
>CAYZJN010000003.1:0-14593 GCA_964479115.1 uncultured Candidatus Saccharibacteria bacterium
CTTTTTACTGGCTCTGTAAAACAATTAATATTTCCCGTCATATGATTTTCGGTTATCTAAATTTACGCCGCAATATGAAAGAGAATTGGTTTTCTTTAACGGAGATGACTTTAAAAATCAAAGACCTAAAGACGTATTGGAACGAACGTTATGAGAAAAGTAAAAATATCTTTGATTGGCGAGACATTAAATGGCTAAGACATCTTCCGAATCGGCAAAAAAGCATTCTTGATTGGAAGGAAGTTGAACATGTTATCGTGGTCGCGATTTCGAAGGAACGCTTAGATGTTTTGGACCCCACTTTTAAGGCTTTGGCAAAACTGAACTATCCGACTAAAAAGATTATGGTGGTAATTGGAGCGGAGGATCTTTATAAGAAAACTAATTCTAAAGACATTGCCGTTCTAAGGAAGCGGTATGCTAAATATTTCAAGGCTTTTAAGTGTTATTATCATACTGAAAAAGAAGGTGAAGTTCGCCCAGGCAAGGGACCTAACATTACCAACGCCGGTAAAAAATTTTGGGCTGAATATAAAAATAAACTTAACCCTAAAAAGGTTTTGGTTACTAATATTGACTGCGACCATATTTTGCATAAAGAATATTTGGGGCACTTAACTTATTTTTTTGTAACAGATCCGAACCGCACAAGCAAAACTTATCAGCCGATCCCGCTTCTTTTTAATAATATTTGGGACGTGCCGGCTATGAACCGCATTGGAGCAATCTCTTCCTCCTTCTGGCAACTAGTGGAAAATATGCGACCTTATCGCCTGCGTACTTTTGCCGCGCACACTCAATCGCTTTCGCTTTTACTCGCGAGTGATTTTTGGTCGGTTAAAACCATTGTCGAAGACGGCCATCAATACTGGCGCAGCTATTTTGCCGTTAACGGCAATCATCATATGATTCCACTCTACATCCCGGTTTATCAAGACGCGGTAATGGGTGAAACGATTTGGGATTCTATCAAAAATCATTACAAACAAAAAAGACGTTGGGCTTGGGGTATTACTGATTTTGCTTATGTTGTTACACAGGCTATGCTCCATAAGGAAATCCCTCTGCCAGAGCGTTTACTGCAGATTTTCCGCCTTATATCCGGCCACATATCATGGGCAGCCAGTTCATTTATTTTGGCCTTTGCCTGGATCCCGCTTTCTTTTAATAAAGCCTTTCAGGATACAGTACTTGCCCATAATATTTCAGCATATTCATCTCAAATGCTGCAGCTAGCTTGGATTGGTGTTTTGATTAATATTTGGCTTTCGATGCTTGTAATGCCGCCGCGTCCCAAAAACTACGGCTTCACAAAAAATATCGGTATGGTATTGCAGTGGTCTTTGGGTCCGATTTATACGATAGTGCTTTCGGCTCTGCCGGCGCTTGAAGCGCAAACCCGTTTAATATTGAATAAGCCGATTAGTTGGTATATTACGCCAAAATCAAGAAAAACGACGCCGAAGTATTCTTAATTTGACTTATGTGTTAAAGGGGGTATATTAAGTTTAGATGGACCGTAAAAAGTTTTTAGACTTAATTAAAAATCTTCAAAATGTTATGCGCTGCCCGGCGTGCGGTGCTTTGTATACGGTCGAAGAAATGCAATTTATGGGCAGTCAAGACGGTTATTTCTTGCTGTCGATGACCTGCACTAAATGTTCGCTACCGGTGTGGGTCAACTTTTTTGCCGGTTCCGGTCAGGCCGCTCCTTTAACTGATTTAACGGTTTTTGATCTTGAGCTTTCTCAGCGAGATTCTATTCAAATGAACGAAGTCATTGAGTTCCACCGCTTTTTAAAAACTTTTAACGGCGACTTTAAAAAAGTATTAAAACTGAATAACCGCGCATAAAATTCTTTACCGAGCTCAAAATTTCTGGTATACTCTCTTTGCATTATGGAAAAATTCAAATTACATGCTAAGGTTCGCGATCTAATTGGCAAAGCCGCTAAGAGGCTAAGAGAAAACGGTGAAATACCGGCAGTTTTGTATGGTAAGAAAAAAGACAACCAGAACTTGAGTATTGCCATGCATGATTTCCGCAAGCTGTATACCGAGGCCGGAACGTCTTCTATCGTGCTTTTAGATATTAAAGATAACGGAACCAAAAACGTTTTAGTCCAGGATATTGATTTTGATCCGCTAACAAATGCTCCTCGTCACATCGATTTTTATGAAGTTTCTATGACAGAAAAAATTACCACCAGTATTCCGCTTCATTTTGTCGGTGATTCCGTGGCTGTAATCGAGCAAAGCGGTACTTTGGTAACAAACAAAGATGAGGTTGAAGTCGAGTGTTTACCAGCTGACCTGCCTCACGAAATTGAAGTTGATATTTCTGTTCTTACCGACTTTGAGGCAGCCATCCACGTTAGCGATCTAAAAGTCGGTGCGGGTGTGGAAATTAAGGACGACCCCGAGGAAATGATCGCAACCGTTGAACCCCCACGCTCTGAAGAAGAAATGGCCGAACTCGAAGAGCCGGTGGAGGCTCCGGAACTACCGGTTGAAGAGGGCGCCGAAGTAGAAGAATCAACCGCCGAAAACGAAGAAAATACAGACAAAGTAGAATAACGAAAACCCCGTGGAAAAAAGCGGGGTTTTCTTGCTATAATAGAATCAATGAAACTCGGGGGAAAAATTAAAGCTCGAACTTGGCCTTTTGTAAAGAAACATAAGTGGTCTTTACTGTTAATCGTTTTGGCGCTGGCAACGGGGGGGTTTTTTCTTTGGGATGCATTTACGGCCGGTACGGTTGATGTGCCGCTTTCCAACATTCTAAAAAAGCCAGCACCTGAAGCTAAAAAGGTCAGAGCTCCTCTTTCTGGACTCTGGGTTGCAGAAGATGTAGCCCAAAAAATACCGGTGGCTGTGGTAGTTGAGAATCATGTTGACGCACGACCTCAGTCAGGTTTAAATGAAGCGGAATTAGTTTATGAAACCTATGCCGAAGGCGGAATCACCAGATTTTTGACTTTCTTTCAAACTCAAGAGCCCAAAGAAATCGGACCGGTGCGCTCGGCACGGGAATATTTTGTGGAATGGGCCAAATCATATAACGTACCCTTTGCACATGCTGGCGGTAGCGCGGAGGCCTTAACCTTAATTTCGAAATTAAAGATTTACGACTTAAACCAATTTGCTTTAAGTAAATATTTTTGGCGGGACAATAGCCGCTCAGCACCGCACAACGTTTATACAACCCTGGCTAAATTATGGGAAGCTAGTAATTCCAAAAAATATCCGATTGTAAGCGATTCGATCCCAGCCTTTGTTTTTAAAGATGACACCACAAAAGAAAGCCGCCCTTTAACGAGTAAATTTACCGTAAATTTTAATAGCAGCTATGCCGTTGTCTGGGAATATGATCCTGAGCAAAACGTTTACCACCGAATTTTGAGGGGCGTTTATCAAACCGACCGGAATACCAAGGAAAAAATAAAAGCCAAAAACGTGGTAGTGGTTTTTACGAATATAACTTTTGGAACATCTCAAATCAGTGGACAAGCGCGTTCAGTTATTAAAACAATTGGTTCCGGAAATGCTAATTTCTACATCGACGGTGTAAAAACAACCGGCACTTGGAAACGACCCAGTCAGGACCAAATTATGCGATTTTACGGTGCGGACGGACAGGAAATAAAGCTTAACGCCGGAACAACATGGGTGGATATCGTGCCAATTGGTACCTCGGTTAATTAAGATGTCCGAAATAAACTCTAAAACCAAATACCGTCTTAAAGATATCGAGCGGCTTTTCGGTTTACCAGTCAGGAAATCCACTTATCTAATCCGCCATAATCACCTAAATCCGGAAGTAAAAGATAATATATTGTTGGTGGCCGAAGACGAAATTTTACGCTACTTGGGCTTACCGGAAAATATCCGGAAAAAACATCATGTTTCTTATTTGAAAACGTTAGGGCCAGGTGTTATTACGGGTGCCTCTGATGATGATCCTTCCGGAATCGCGACTTATTCCTCGGCCGGTGCGGCTTACGGTCTGAATCTTAACTGGCTAGCGCTTTATCTATTGCCGATGATGACAGCAGTCCAGGAAACGGTTTCGCGAATCGGGATTGTGACGGGCAAGGGTCTTTCCGGTGCCTTATCAAAATATTACGGCAAAAAAATTCTGTTGCCTTTAATTCTATTGCTTTTGGTCACCAATACCATTAATATCGGTGCCAATATTGGCGCCATGGTTGCCTCTTTACAGCTCTTATGGCCGGTTAATTTTTTTTGGGGTGCTATCGCAATAACGCTTTTAATGATTTTGGCCGAAGTTTTTTTCTCTTATCACCAATATGCAAAGGTTTTAAAATTTTTAACTCTTTCGCTCGCTGGCTACATTATAACCGGCTTTATCGTCCAGCCCGACTGGCCAGCAGTTTTGCAAAGCCTTGTTACGCCTAAAATAATTTTTGATAAAAATTTTATTATGATGATGGTCGGAGTCATGGGGACAACTATCTCCCCTTATCTTTTCTTTTGGCAAGCATCAGAAGAAATTGAGGAAGAACAAGATAAAGGTATCAAAACTGGCGACCCCGAGCATCATAAAATTGCTTTAAAAAAAGAGATTAGGGAAATGAGAAAAGATACCTTTACGGGAATGGCCTTTGCCAATATTGTCTTTTTCTTTATCGTGATAACAACAGCTTCAGTGCTTCACGAGAACGGTATCACTAAGATTGAAAGCGCAGCTCAGGCTGCTCTGGCACTACGGCCTTTTGCCGGTGAATTTGCTTATCTTCTTTTTGCTCTGGGAATTTTTGGTGTTGGTCTGCTGGCTGTTCCGGTACTCGCCGGTTCTTCGGCTTACGGACTGGCGGAACTCTTGAAATGGCGGGAGGGTTTAAATAAACGTTACGGTAAGGCGAAGAAATTTTATGGAATTATTATTCTTTCGATGTTGGTCGGACTTGGTCTAAATTTTTTGGGTGTCAATCCAATTAAGGCCTTGGTTTATGCCGCTGTAATAAACGGTTTGATTTCCCCGGTTTTACTTTACTTTATTTTTAAATTAGGCCGTGACCCCAAAGTAATGGGCGAAAATACCTCGCCAAGGTGGGTTAACGTTTGGGGGACAATCGCAACTTATCTTATGACGGCAGGTGCTCTACTTTTCATTTATCTGATAATTTTCCAAAAATAAGTACACTTTGTATAAAATATGTAGACAAGAAATCCTAGCCATGTTAAAATGAGCCCGAAATAATATAGGTGGCAAATATGTTGGAAAAACTTTTTGGCTCGAGAACGAGGGTAAAAGTGCTTGCGTTGCTTTTAAACAATTCAACGCGGGCTTATTATGTCAGAGAAATTACCAGGAAAGTTGAAGAACAAATTAATTCAGTGCGGCGCGAGTTGGCTAATCTAAAGGCAATTGGCTTAGTGCGTTCTTATGCAAAAAACGGAAAAATTTATTTCCAGGCCAACACCAAAGCAGACATTTTCCCGGATATGAAAAAGATTTTCGGTAAGGTAGCTAAAGAAGTGGCCTATGAAAATGTTTTGGGCGAAAAACTAAAAACTGTTGGTGCAATTCAATACGCTGCACTAACGGGCTATTTCGTTCAAGACGCGACTTGTCCGATAGACCTCTTTATTATCGGCAGCGTCGAGAAGGCGAAGCTGGCACCGATCGTGAAAGGCCTTTCTGATGAAATTGGTCATGAAGTTAACTACACCTCGATGACACCGGAGGAATTTCAGGAAAGAAATATGTTGTTTGACCGCTTTTTGACTGAAATTATGGCAGCTCAAAAGATTGTGGTGATTGATTATTTAGGTATTTCAAAGGAGGAGTAATATGGACAAAAAAATTACGGTCGACTTTTCGGTTCGAACCGTTTTCACAGTTGTTTTTGCATTTCTTTTAATTTGGTTAATTTTTGTGCTACGAGATATTTTAGTGCTCTTTTTTGTCGCTTTTGTTCTTTCAACAGCTCTTGAACCGACAATTGATTTTTTGCAGAGACGCCACATTCCACGGGTTTTGGGCATTATTTTACTGTATTCCGTTATAACCTTCGGGCTTTATGTACTGGTCAGATTAATTATTCCGCCGATTGCAGGTGAAATAAAACATCTAGTTGAAAACCGTAACCAGATTATGGATGGAATCAATGCGCTAATAAACAGAGCGCCGGATCAAGTTAAAGGAGCCTTAAATGAATATACCGCTTCATTGCCGGATCGTGTTTCACGTTACACAATATCCACTGAGGCTCTATCCGGTGTTATGGGAATCTTTTCCGGAATTTTCGGTTTTGTCACAATATTAGTTGTTTCGTTTTATCTTTTATTGGAAAAAAACACGATGGAAAATTTTATTGGCGATTACTGGCCCAGTAAAAGCCGTGTTCGTGCCGTAGAAATTTTCCGTGACATGGTTGCTAAAGTTAGTTTGTGGGCCAAGGGGCAGGCAATACTTTCCGGTTCAATCGGCATTTTGACTTACATTGGGTTAAGCATTTTAGGTGTGCCATATGCAATTACGCTTTCCTTGATTGCAGCCGTAACGGAACTACTGCCGGTTATTGGGCCATATCTTGGAGCTATCCCGGCTATAATTATTGCTTATACTGTTTCGCCCATCGCCTGCCTTTGGGTTATTATTCTCTATCTAATCATCCAACAGGTTGAAAACCACGTTTTGGTACCGCAAGTAATGAAAAAAGCGGTTGGCCTTTCGCCAGTAGCCATTATTCTGGCTATCTTAATTGGTGCTAATTTACTTGGCGTTTTGGGCATCATTTTGGCTGTACCGGTTGCTTCAGCACTAGCGGTTCTGGTACAATCGTTAAGGCAAAAGGAGGCATAATGGAAATAACCCATCTCGGTCATTCGGAATTCAAAATTAGCGGCAAAAACATCAATATTATTACGGATCCCTTTGATCCGAACGCTGTCGGTATTCCCGGAATAAAAACCGAAGCTGATGTGGTGACTGTTTCTCATAATCACTTCGATCATAACTATTTGGCGGGCGTAAGAGGCGAGTATATTTGTTTTGATACCCCAGGTGAGTACGAAATCAAAGGTGCCGATATTTCGGGTATTCCGACTTTTCACGATGATAAAAACGGCGCCGAAAGAGGTACTAATACGGTTTTCGTTTATGACGTTGACGGTATTAAAATTTGTCATCTGGGTGATATAGGGCACGAACTGAGTTCTGAACAGCTTGAAAAGATCGACGGAATTGATATTTTGTTAATGCCGGTGGGTGGCAAATTTACCATTGGGTCCAAAGCGGCGGCTAAAATTCTTTCCGAAATCAGCCCGAAAATTGTGATTCCGATGCATTATAAGGTTGGTAAAATGAACGATCTTGAGCCCTTGGAAAATTTTTTAAAAGAAATCGGTACCGAACCGCAAAAAGCCGAAAGACTGAAGATTCTAAAGAAAGATTTACCTGAAAACTTGCAGGTTTACGTTCTGAAATAATCGTATACTGGTATAATTTTTGAAAACCGCTTATGATATAAAAAATAGGCGGTTTTTATGTCCGTGGCAAAAGTAAATTCGGCGACTACATTTGGTCTTGAAGCATTACCTGTAGAAATTGAGGCTGATGTTTCAAATGGTTTACCTTCTTTTATTGTTGTTGGTTTACCCGATAAAGCAGTTGAAGAATCAAAAGAAAGAGTGCGGGCGGCAATCAAAAATTCTGGTTTTTCCTTTCCGGATCGTCGTATCACCGTAAATTTAGCACCGGCTGATATTAAAAAAGAAGGCCCGGTTTTTGATTTGGCGATAGCTATGGCGTTGCTTTTAGTTTCGGGTCAGCTAGAATTTGACCCGAAAAAATTTCTGTTTGCCGGTGAACTTTCCCTTGACGGCCAGTTGCGACATACGGATTCAATTTTGCCAATTGTTCATTTTGCCCGAGACACAGGGTTTGAAGCTGTTTTTATTCCAAGGGACAACCTAGAAGAAGCTTCTGTAATTACGGGCATCGAGATATATCCAGCGGAAAATTTGGCAGAAATTTATCATCATTTTAAAAAAGAAAAAATTATGACTCCGGTTTTCGGACACGAGATCGAACCTACCGAAGAAGATATTTCCGATTTTGATATCTCGCAAATTAAAGGTCAGGAACACGCTAAAAGAGCGCTGGAGATTGCTGCAGCCGGAAATCATAATATTCTTTTTTCCGGGCCCCCTGGTTCTGGAAAAACAATGCTGGCTAAAAGTTTAATTAGCATATTGCCACCACTTGATTTTGAAGAGATGGTGGATGTAACTAAGATTTATTCGGTAGCCGGCCTATTAGACCCGAAAATTCCTCTGATCACCAAGAGACCGTTCCGGAGCCCGCACCACACTTCCTCTGATATATCTTTGGTAGGAGGCGGACGCTGGCCGAGACCGGGTGAAATTACTTTAGCGCATCGCGGTGTTTTGTTTTTAGATGAATTACCGGAATTCTCGCGATCGGTCTTGGAGGTGTTACGGCAACCGTTGGAGGACGGAGCAGTTAATGTTGCCAGAGCCACACAATCTGTTTCTTTTCCGGCTCAATTTCTTTTAATTGCTTCGCAAAACCCCTGCCCTTGCGGCTACTTGGGTGACGACACTAAAAATTGTGTTTGTACTCCTACTCAAATAAATCGCTATCAAAGAAAAATTTCCGGTCCCTTAATTGACCGCATTGATATACATCTAACTGTGCCCCGAGTGGAAATAACCAAATTGGCCGAAAAAGTAATCGGTGAAACATCATTTGCAGTTAGAGAAAGGGTTAAAAAAGCTCGTGCAATTCAAAAAACGCGCTTCGAAGGTTCAAAAACTAAAACCAATGCCGAAATGAATCAAAAAGAAATCAGTGAATATGCATCTTTAGGCGAAACGGCAGAGGATTTACTGACTGGTGCAGCACAAAATCTTGGACTTTCGGCGCGCTCCTATTTTCGCATCAAGAAATTAGCCAGAACAATTGCTGATCTTGAGGGCTCCGAAAAGGTCGGTGAAAGTCATATTGCAGAAGCGCTTCAATATCGTCCTAGAATTTGATTTAATATTACCTTTCGCTATGCTAAAATTTGGATAAGCGAGGAGGGCATTATTGGCTAAAATACCAGTTATTAAAGCAACCAACTTAACTAAGGAATTTAAGCTTGGAGCGGTTGACGTACAAGCACTAAAAGGCGTGACGCTGGAAATTTATTCCGGAGAATTTATTCTTTTTTTCGGTCCCTCCGGTTGTGGCAAATCAACACTTCTTTCAATGCTGGCGGGACTTCAAGGGCCCTCCAGCGGTAAAGCCTACGTGCGCGGCGAAGATATTACCATTATGGATTCAAATACTTTAGCAAAGCACCGCCGAACTAAGATAGGAATGGTATTTCAATCCTTTAACCTCATTAGCACGATGAATGTGGTTGAAAATATCGCCTTGCCCTTGGCTTTTGATCGCATTCCAAAGAAGCGGCGCATGGCCAGAGCGGAAAATCTTTTGGAAGTTGTCGGAATGTCAGAATATAAAAAGCATACACCTTCCGAGCTTTCCGGAGGTCAGCAGCAAAGAATTGCCATTGCCAGAAGCTTGGTAGCAAATCCTTGGATTATTCTAGCCGATGAGCCGACCGGTAATCTTGACTCCAAATCTGCAAACGATGTAATGCGACTTCTGATTTCTTTAAACCGTAAATCCAAAAGAACTGTCGTTTTAATTACTCACAACCCGGAATATTTGGACTATGCCGACCGGATTTTTTATATGAAGGACGGTAAAGTTGTTGACGTAAAGGTGAACTCGAGAGTCAAGAACATCGAGGAAGTTGCTAAGGTAGGTAAAATTCGTGAAGATTTGGCAACTGAAAAAATCGAAGATTATAAAAAACAGGAAAAAGAAAAATTGTCTGATGAAACGGCGGCAAAAGCCGAAAAGGGCAAGCCCAAAGGCAAAAAGGATACGGAAGATATTCCAGAAGATTTGCCTCAGGCAAAAGAAACGGAGGTGCCAAGTGTTGAAGAAGCACAAACACCGGAATCATCTAAAGAAGATACTGAGGTAGCACTAGAACCGAAAAAAAAAGAAAGCTCGGTAGAAACGCCCGAAAGCGTGCCTCTGGCTGATATAGCACCACCCGTGGGAGATGAAAAGCCGGAAGAAATAGTAGAAAAGGCCGATGATAATAATAAGGTTAAAAATAAAAAGAAAGACAAAGGTCCCGGATTGGGTCCAATTAGCATGAGTTAATATGAAATGGATTGATATTTTTAGGATGGCATTCGGCAATTTGGCCCGTAACAAAATGAGGACCTCTCTTACTGTTATGGGTGTGATTGTCGGTATCGGTGCAATTATCTTTTTGGTTTCTTTGGGCTTTGGGCTACAGCAATTAATGATTAATCAGGTGGCTAATCTTGATGCTCTTACGGTGGTAACAGTCCGTCCTAACGTTGAAAAAAATATTATAATTAACCAGGAGGCCATTGACAAATTCAAGGGGTTGGCTGATATTTCCGATGTCAGCCCTTTGCTTACATATCCTTCACAAATTTCGATTATCGGAGGTGAGTCAACCGAAACTATTATTAACGGTGTCGTACCTAAATATATCAATTTAGAAGATGTTTCGACTGATGCTGGAAATGACCAATTTTCCGGCGAAGAAGCCAAGGAAGCGGTTTTGAGCGGTACGGTTGTTAAAAACTTGAAAATTGAAAATGCAGCCGATGTGATTGGAAAGGAATACGATTTTCGGGTAATACAACTGGATGACAGCGGCAACATTAAAAAAGGTCACGAAAATGACATTTTAAGGCTAAAAATAATCGGCGTTTCCAACGAATCAAAATTTACATACGTACCGCTGGAACTACTGAGAAAATTGGGTGGCGATAAATATTCTTCAGTCAAAGTCAAAGTAGTTCAGCGTAAACAAGTGGCAGCAGTTCGTAAAACAATTGAATCCATGGGATATCCGACCAATTCAGTTAAAGATACGGTTGACCAAATTGAAAATGCCTTTGTGATTGTCCGTTCTGTCCTCTTCGGATTCGGCTTTATCGCACTTTCGGTCGCAGCTATCGGTATTTTTAACACCATGACAATTTCGCTTTTGGAACGCACACATGAAATTGGTATTATGAAGGCCATCGGCGGTCGGGATAAAGATGTTTCCAGGATTTTTACGGCTGAGGCCTCGATGATTGGGCTTTTAGGTGGCTTTCTGGGAGTGGGCGGTGGTTGGTTATTGGGGCAACTCATCAATTTACTTGTCAATTTTATAGCTACTAGCGTGGGTGGACAACCGAATAACTTTTTTTATATGCCACTCGATTTTGCCGGCTACGTGGTCATTTTTGCTTTTGGAATTTCAACATTAGCCGGTGTATGGCCAGCCAGAAGAGCCGCCAAACTCAATCCGCTTGAAGCACTTAGATACGAATAAAATTAGAGTCCGAAAATTTTCAGAACCGGCTTTAAAAAGTCGGTTTTTGTTTGAATAACGTATAGAGCAATTAAAAGAATAATGAAAACCCCGATGGTTAGAAGTGTTCTCAGAAGATCTCTTTGTATAAAAGCCGGAACAGGAAGTTGTAGATTAACTCGTCTAATTCTTTTATTAGAAGCATTTTTGGCTTTATTTTTTTCTTCCGGCAAAACTTTCTCAGGATCACCGTATTTAAATTGATGTTTCTTTATTTTTTTCACTCTTTCATTTTAGCCGATACTTGTCGATTTTGAAAATAACACTTTTGACGCCATGCAAATTATTTGTTAGAATTTTTCCAGAGACAATGACAAATCAATACCTACTTACCATCACAGGAATTTTCCTAGGCTTTGGGGGATGGCTGGTTTTTTTGACGGTTAAATACCGTAAGCTCACTAAAAAAACCCGCTTACTTTTTAGTGAAAAGGGCAATAAAGGCCTTGGTACATTAGTCGAAGACTATATGATCGAAGTAAAAAAAGCCAAAAGAAAAAGCGCCGATCTAGAATCAAGGTTGGAAGAGATTGCAAAACTGGCAAATGCCGGCTTTCATAAAGTCGGGTTTATCCGTTACAATCCCTTCGGTGATGTCGGCGGCAACCAAAGTTTTTCACTTTGCCTTTTGGATTCAGCTGATAACGGATTCGTGATTTCATCAATTCACTCGCGAGAAGGCACCAGGGTTTATTCCAAAACTGTGATATCGGGAGCCTCAGAATATAATTTAAGCGAAGAAGAAAAAAAAGTAATACAAATAGCTAAAGGAGGAGGAAGTGGAAATGTTTGAAAAACCAAAATCGGAGACGTCAACCACCCGAAGTCACGGGGCGGAAACAATTGTCGGAACTTCGGTAAAACTGAAGGGGAATATTAAAAGCGATGGAGATATCATCGTTGACGGTGTAATCACGGGCGAAATTAAAACCAAAGGTGCGGTAGTTGTTGGCAAAAATGCCAATATCTTGGCCAGCGTTAAGGCAGCTAACGTGACCGTTTCGGGCGTTGTCCAGGGTAATGTCGAGGCGACAGAAAGATTGGAAATTACTGAGAGTGGTAAAGTGTTGGGTGATATTGCAACCGCTGTGCTTTCGATTGCGCCAGGAGCGGTTTTTACCGGTAAATCACAAATGTCGGCCTTACAGTCAGAAAAAGAAGTTGAGCCGGTAATGGAAACCGAAGAACCGGAGAATAAAGAAGAAAAGAAAGCCGAGAAGTAAGCTAGTCGATGTACTACTATATCGTTAATCCGGCCGCGGGAGGCGGAAAAATCAGCAAAATTCAAGATCGTTTAATCGAAAGATTAAAACGGCTTGGTATTTTGGGTGAATTCGTAAAAAGCACTGGTCCGGACGATGTGGCAAAATTGGCAAGGCTCGGGATTTCAAAGGGCTACAAGACAATTGTGGCAGTCGGAGGTGACGGCACAATTAATGAAGTAATGAATACAATTATCGATAGTGAAAAAGTGGCCCTGGGCATAATCCCAACGGGCACAACCAATGATTTGGCTGACAGTCTGGGAATCCGCGATTGGTATTCAGCTACCGGAATTTTGGCTGCCCGTAAAATTGAGGAAATAAATTTGGGCCGGGTCGGTTCTCGATATTTTGTTACTACAGTCGCAGTCGGGTTTGAACCTAAGGTGGCGCATTTAAAAAGACTTTCGAAAGGAAATTTGCCGGAAAAAATTAAATTCTCTCTCTCGATGTTTCGGCAGGCGACTTCCTACAAACCGATAAAGGCCTATCTTCGGTTTGACAATAATTTTGAGGCGGAAGCAGAATGTTTTACCATCTTGATTGCCGGTGCAGGTTTTTCGCCCCTAAAAAAAGCTGATAAAAAGGCCTCCGGTAACAAAATGCTCGACACGATAGTGGTAACTAAAATATCGAACTCAAGAGTTCTTAAGTACGGTTATTTGCCGAAGTTAAACTCAATAGAATGGCCAAAAATATCTGTTTTTCACGCCAAGAAAATTGATATAGAAACCAAAAAACCAACTGACGTTACGGCTGACGGTCAGTTAATTGGCCAAACTCCAATCGAGATTAGCATAACGGACAAAAAAATCAGGATGATTGTCTCAAAAAAGCGCAAAGGATAGTCTTTACTAAATCGGTTTTTTTTGTTAAAATACCAGCAGAGACTCAAGGAGAAAGTATTTCGCAAAAGTTAAAAGTAAATAGAGAAATAAGGGCGTCCAACGTAAGGCTAATTGACGAAGAAGGCCAACAGATGGGAGTAGTTAGTCTCGCTGCGGCGCTTTTAAAAGCGGAAGAAGCCGGTCTCGACCTTGTTGAAGTGTCTCCAAATCTTGACACTCCGGTTTGCAAAATCATAGATTGGGGTAAATACCGGTACGAACAGGAAAAAAAGCTTCAAAAAGCCAAAAAACAACAAAAAGTTCAGGAACAAAAGGGTATTCGTCTTTCGGTTAAAATCGGCAAACACGATTTTGATACTAAAGTCACCCGAGCTAAAGAATTTTTGGAAAAAGGTAGCAAGTTGGCATTACAACTACGGTTTCGCGGCCGAGAAATGGCTCATCCGGAACTTGGCGGAAAGGTGCTGCGGGAATTTGTTGAGGCCCTAGGTGAGGTTACTGTTGAACAGGAGCCGAAAATGCAAGGGCGCAGTATGAACATGACCGTTTCCGGTCCCAGAAAGAATTAAAAAATGAAAAACAAGCAAAAAACCCATAGCGGGGCAAAAGAAAGATTTAAATTAACAGCTAAAGGCACCCTGAAAAGAAGGTCGGCTTATTCTTCGCATCTAATGGGCGGAAAAGCTGAAGATCGAAAAAGGGGCTACCGAAAAGATAAAAACCTGTCCAAAGGCGACGCTAAAAACGTTAAAAAACAATTAGGCATCTAATTTTAAGATACTGGAGAAAACATGAGAGTTAAACGCGGCACAACTGTAAAACAAAAACATAAAAAATTGCTTAAAGCCACTAAAGGCATGCGCGATATGCGTTCGCGTAGCGTTAAAAGAGCCAAAGAGGCTATTTTAAAGGCCGGAGCAAACGCTTACATCGATCGAAAAAAGAAAAAGCGAAATTTTCGTTCTCTATGGACGATTAGAATTTCCGCGGCAGCAAAAAATGCTGGGACTTCTTACAGCAAATTTAT
>CAYZJN010000004.1:0-11212 GCA_964479115.1 uncultured Candidatus Saccharibacteria bacterium
AGGGCAAGGGTTCTTTAAAAATGAAAACAGCGGCTTAATTTCCGAAATCATAAAAACCGTTGGAATTCTGCTCCTCGCGACCATATTCTTTCGCTTTTATCTTTTGCAGCCCTTTTTAGTCAACGGTATTTCCATGGAGCCGAATTTTCATGACGGTCAATATTTGGTCGTGAGTGAAATTAGCTATCTACTGGGTTCCCCCAAAAGGGGCGATGCAGTGGTTTTTAAACATCCCGAGCCGGACTGCAATGATTTTATTGATAATAACTACATCAACAGGGTTTTTATTTCCAATATCATGCCCAACCCTCCCTGTACCAATTACATTAAAAGAGTTATTGCTTTGCCGGGCGAAACCGTGGTGATAAGAGACGGCAAAGTATACATCAAAAACAGTCAAAATCCTGATGGTTTCGAATTAAAGGAAAGCTATGTCGTACCCGGCTTGGAAACGCTCGGAAACCAAACCAGAACTCTCGGTCAAAAAGAATATTTTGTGCTTGGCGATAATCGCGAAACTAACGCTTCTTCAGACTCAAGGGAATGGGGTGTACTACCCAAAAATCATATCATCGGCAAAGCCTGGCTAATTCTTTATCCCTTAAACCAAGCTGAGGTTATTAACCGTCCCGATTATTAATTTTATTCGACGCCTTTAATTTTTTGATAGATTCGATTAAGTTCTTCAGATGAAAAATAGTTAATTTCAATTCTGCCGCCCGATTTGGAATTTTTTATGGCGACGCTGGTTCCGAGATAAGTTTTTAAGTCGTCAGCCAATTGTTTTAAAGCTAAATCATCCCCGCTTTTTAAATTGGTACGGATTGGCTGCCCGTTGTTTTTGGCTGCACTTTCAACCTCGCGAACATTCAGTCCTTCGCTCAGAATTGTTTGGAACAAAGCCTCGCGTTTTTTTGAGTCAGTAACGGAAAGCAAGGCTCTGCCGTGCCCTTCGGAAATTTTACCCTCCTTGATGGCACGCTTCATTTCCGTTGGTAGAGCTAATAAGCGAATTTTGTTGGCAACTGCCGTACGTGATTTGCCGGTACCTTCCGAAACCTGTTCTTGAGTATAATTAAATTCTTCGATCAATTTACGATAAGAAAGCGCCTCATCGATCGGATTTAAATCACTACGGTGGACGTTCTCGATAATCGCCATCTCTAGTTTTTGGTGGTCTTCAACTTCCCTTACAATCACGGGAACCTTTGTAAGTCCGGCTATTTTGGAAGCCCGCAATCTTCTTTCACCGGCAATTAGTTCATAATGATCATTTTTAGGGGAAACGACTAACGGCTGCAACATACCGTGCTTTTTGATTGAAGTTGCCAAATCGGCCAATTCTTCTTCATCAAAAACCGTGCGCGGTTGGTGTGGGTTAGCATCGATAAGACCAATGTTTACCTCGTTTACGCCAGTTTGCGGCTCATTTGATCCGCCGGGAATTAATGCATCGAGCCCGCGGCCCAACCCTTTTTTAGAATTTGTATCGAAATCGGCTGTCATTTACCCTCCTTTAAGTTTTCGTATTTTTATGTGTTCTTTTGGCAACTTCTTTTGCTAAATTTTTGTAGGCAAAAGCGCCCTTTGAAAAACTATCGTAATCGGAAATTGTTTTACCGTGAGAAGGTGCTTCGGCGAGTCGAATACTTCTTGGTATAACCGTATCAAAAACCCGTCCGCCAAAGTGTTTTTTTAATTCCGATTCAACCTGACGTGAAAGAATTGTACGTTTATCGTACATTGTAATCAACACGCCCAAAAGTTCGAGATCAGGATTAAGTGAAGCGCGCACCCTCTTAATTGTATTCAAAAGTTGTCCTAAACCCTCCAGTGCATAATATTCGGCCTGTACAGGTATTAAAACCGAATCCGCTGCCACCAAGCCGTTTACCGTTAAAAGTCCAAGGGAAGGCGGGTTATCAATCAAAACATAATCGTAATGATTTTCAATTTCTTCAAGAGCATTTTTTAATTTGTGTTCACGGGCCAATTGCGAAACCAGTTCCACCTCCGCCGCTGCCAGATTAATTGAAGCCGGAGCCAAATGCAATTTTGGATGACTTGTTTCCTTTCTGACCCGGTGAATCGAAACTCCATCAATTAAAACGTTATAAACACAGCCCCTTACTTCTTCCTTAACGTATCCCAAGCCGCTAGTGGAATTACCTTGCGGATCCAAATCCAAAATTAAAACTCGGTGTCCTTCTCGGGCCAGATACATTCCCAGATTTATAGCGGTTGTTGTTTTGCCGACTCCGCCCTTTTGATTAATGATTGCGATTTTTTTCGCCAAAAAATTTTCCGGACACAGCCGGCCTCCTTTAAAATAGTTTAACAGAAAAGGATATAGGGAAGAAGCAAAAATTAACTTTATAAACTAAAGGACCGCCCTTGCGGGCGGCCTTTTTATGATATTTTAGTGATTTCGACTTTGGTTTTTTGTTGTCTGTGTCCTTGCGTTTTTCGATAGCGTTTTTTGGGTTTGTATTTCAAAACTAGGACCTTATCGTCTTTAAATTGTTTGAGAACTTTCCCGGATACTTTGGCACCAGCAACATGTGGTTGACCGATCTTTACATCGCCGCCGTCAGCAATCAGCAGAACTTCTGAGAATTCAACTGTTTTGCCTTCTTCGGCTTCCAGCTTTTCAAAATCATAAGTTTTACCCTCAAAAACGACATATTGTTTGCCGCCGGTTGCAATTACAGCAAACCTGCCCGAATCTTTAGAGGCGGGGCGATCCGATTTAGCTTTCGGTTCTACTTTTTTTGCAGCAGGTTTTACAGATTTTGCTTTAGCAACGATTTTTTTAGTAGTTTTTTCTGTCATAGCCATAATAGATTATCATAAATTAGGCTGCCTGACAATATTTTTTGTATTTAGAAGTCAATTTTTTTGTAACGTCGGTGGATGGAAAGCAACATACCAATGCCCGCTAAATCAATCAGAACCGGTGTTCCGCCATAAGAGATATACGGCAAAGGAATGCCCGTGACTGGCAGCAACCCCATATTCATACTGACATTAACAAAAACATGGACGAAGAGAATTGAAAGAATACCGATGGCCAGATAGGTACCAAAAAAATCACGCGCCAGTGCCGCAATTCTGATACCCCTATAAAAAAGCAAGCCAAAAAGTACCAGGGTAACGGAAATTCCCACAAAACCGAGTTCTTCACCAAGCGAAGCGAAAACGAAGTCAGTGTGTTTTTCAGGAATAAAGTCTAACTGTGATTGAGTCCCGCGACCCAAGCCTCTGCCCCAAATTTGTCCGGAACCGATTGCAATCATCGCTTGGTGTACATTCCAACCCGCACCCATCGGGTCAGCCGTAGGATTCAAAAACGTAAGAACTCTGTCCTTTTGATAATCCTTTAAAAATGACCAAATAAGTGGAAGGCTCGCGAGTCCCGCCGCGCCAAAAAGAAAAATATATATTCTTTTAGCATTTGAAACCAAAAGCATAACTGCCCAAGTGAAAATAAAGACTAGTGCAGTGCCAAGATCCGGTTGGATTGCCACCAAAAAAGTCGGGATGCCTACATAAACGGCTGACTTGGCAATTGCCTTGAATCGATGCAGGTCTTCATAATTCTCCGAAAAATATTTAGCCAAAATTATCGCCATCAAGAGTTGTGCCAGTAGTGACGGTTGGAATTGGAAAAAGCCCAAGTCAACCCAGCGCTGTGCACCCATTACCGAGAAACCAAAAATTCTTACAAACAGAAGCAAAAGGATTACTGTTATGTATAAGATGCCGGAGTACGATTTAAAAAGACGGTAATCAATACGCGACATTATAAATAATACGGCAAACCCGATAATCATATTAAAAACCTGACGAACGGCTTCTGATTGGACATTAAATTCATAAGTAGTTGAGAATAGAACAGCAAGACCGATAGCAGATAAAAATATCGTTGCAAGTAAAAGCAGCCAATCGTAATTCTTAAAGAAATTTAAAAATAGATTTTTCATCAGTTTTAAATTATAACATATGAGTTTTTATTGACTTATAAAGTAAATTGTGTCAAAATATGAGCCTGCTTTTGCAAGTACCTGCGTCTCGAACTAGAAGGAGCCATATCATGGGCGTAAACGCGGTCCAGAAAGTCCTTTCTGTCGGTTCACGAATTCGTGTAACCAGCGGGGAACATTTCGGCCGTGAAGGCCGAGTCGAGAAGGTCACCGGTAGTCCGCACGAGAAGCGAGTTGTTGAAGCCCGTCTCGAGGGTGTCGCCGGCGGAGTCGAGTTGTTTCAGCACCAGATTAAGGTGCTGCACTCGCCTCAGGGGTGGAAACCAGGCATGAAGCCCGTCTTCCAACCCTATCCATCACCGGAACCGGTCAAAGAACCGGAACCGGTAGTAGTGACAAAGCCGAAGCCCAAGGAACCGAGACCCAAGGGCCCAAGCGGGGCCAATAAGCCTCGCAAGAGGAAGGGGCGCCACCGTTCACCGGGGTATGCAGGGGATATCCCTATCCCCCCTGCCTCCGGGAAGGACGCCGGCACCCGGCGCAAGGCTCACTAGACAGACGCGAACCGGCAAACGCCGGAATGGGCGCGACAGAACTTATGTCGCGCCTTTCGCTTTTATAGAACTTTATTTCTTTCTAGATATCCCAAACCAAATTTCAACGTCGTCCAACTTGACGTTCTGTTCATAAAAAGCTTTGGTTTTTTTGTTTTCAAACTTTGCTGAAAGAGTTTCCTTGGCGATATATTTGGATTGATTTTCAATTGCAGCAGATAATTCCTTATCAGATGTTTCCCAACAGGTTTCAATGCGGTCCTCAACATTAAAACCGGCATTTTTGCGGCCATCCTGAATAAAGCGGATGAAGTCGCGCGCTAAGCCTTCGGCTTTTAGCTCGGGGGTGATTTTGGTGTCTAATTTTACTTTTAGTCCGCTCCCCTTCTTAAGCATAACCTTTTTAACATTTACTTCCTCTGAAATAATATTTTCTAAATCCTTATTTAGGCCCTCGACTGCGACACCGGTCACGGCAATTGAGGCCAACGGCTGACGCACTTTGATACCCTTTTCGTTTCTTTCCGCAAGACCTGCTTCCACTATTTTTTTAGTGAGCTCCATATCAGCTTCCAAGCTTTTATCCTTAAGTTTCACATCTATTGTCGGCCAATCAGCCAGATGAACGCTTTCTTCACCGGTAAGGTTTTGATAGATTTCGTCAGTCACAAAAGGCATAAAAGGCGCAAGTAAAGTTACGTAGGTTCTGAGTGCAAAATAAAGTGTTTCGTAGGCGTCATTTTTATCGGCATCGTTTTCGGATTTCCAGAATCTTTTTCTGGAACGACGAATATACCAGTTTGAAAGTCCGTCAATGTATTCGACCAAATATCTGGTGGCCGGCATCAACTCATAATTTTCCATTTCTTTGGTAACATGCGATATCAGATTTTGAGTTTTGGCAATCATCCAGCGATCCAGGATATTTTTAGAATTCAATTTTCCACTTGGTTTGAATTTATCTAGATTGGCATACGTTACAAAAAAAGAATATGAATTCCAAAGAGTTAGAATAATTTTTTTAACGACTTCGTCCACGCCTTTTTCCGAAAAATTAAAGTCTTCGCCGCGAACCACCGGTGCATTCATCAAATAAAACCTGAGTGCGTCTGCACCATAACGATTAACCACCTGCATCGGATCCGGATAGTTATTGAGGGATTTGGACATTTTTTGTCCGCTTTCAGCTAAAACAATTCCATTCACGACAACGTTTTTATAAGCTTCTTTGCCAAAAAGCGCCGTGGAAAGAAGTAGCAGCGAATTAAACCAACCCCGCGTTTGATCAATACCTTCGGCTATAAAATCTGCCGGTAAATCTCTTTCGAATTTCTCTTTGTTCTCAAACGGATAATGCACGGAAGCATACGGCATCGAACCGGACTCAAACCAACAATCCAAGACTTCACCGGATATTTTAGCCTCGCCACCGCATTCACACTTGATTTTCAAATCTTCTAGTTTGTGCAGGTGCAAATCCGCCACCTTTTTTCCGGTTCTTTTTTCGAGTCTCTCTCGTGAACCGAAAACTTCAAGTTTTTGGCATTTATCACAAACCCAAACCGGCAGCGGTGTGCCCCAAAAACGATTACGGGAGATGTTCCAATCCGGCGCGGTTTCCAAAAGATTAGCAAAACGAGCTCGACCAACGTGTTCCGGCACCCAATTAACTTTTTTATTGTTGGCAACAACTTTGAGCTTTATTTTCTGCACTGCCAGGAAATAGCTGTCAACCGCCTTATAAATTAACGGCGTATGGCAGCGCCAACAATGCGGATAGGAATGAGTTATCTCTTCGACTTTCAGTGCTTTATCTCCAAGGTCCTCTATAATCTGCTGATTGGTGGCAAAATCCACTACGCTTTGCCCTGAATAATCAGGTACTTCAACCGTAAAATGTCCCAGGTCATCAACCGGCATAAAAAAGTCGATGCCATTTTCTTTGGCCACCTGGTAGTCTTCTTCTCCAAAGGCCGGTGCCGTGTGCACAATACCCGTGCCGTCTTCGATGGTAACGTGAGAACCTGCCACAACCTTAAAAGCGTTTCCAGCCAAAGGCCGGTCAGCCCTTGGCTGATGTGTTTGTAAATTCTTATAAAAATTAAAAACCGGTTTGTAGGATTTTCCAACAAGCTGTTTACCAACAAAAGTCTCCACAATATTATCGCTTAGCTCATTTGTGTAATCTGACAAACGGTCTTTTGCAAGTATGTAATATTTGCCATTTTTCTTGACTTTGACGTACTTAATATTCGCACCAACAGAAAGGGCTAAGTTGCCGGGCAGTGTCCAGGGGGTGGTGGTCCAAGCGAGTAAATAAATCCCCGGTTCGCCAACTACTTCAAATTTAACCGTTACGGCCGTATCGTTTTTATCGATATATGAGCCGGGCATCCCCACTTCGAAGGCTGAAAGGCCGGTGGAACAACGAGGGCAATATGGCATAATTTTGTGCCCTTTATAAATGAGCTCTTTATCCCAAAGTTCTTTAAATGCCCACCAAACCGATTCCATATATTCCGGGTTCATCGTGAGATAGGCGTTTTCCATATCAACCCAGCGTCCGGTTCTGGCAACAATTTTTTTCCACTCATCAGCATATTTCAGCACCTTGGTGCGGCACTTTTCATTAAATTTATCGATTCCGTATTCCAACACTTGAGTTTTTGATTTAAAGTCCATTTCTTGTTCCACGATATTTTCAATCGGAAGTCCGTGTGTGTCCCAACCCCAAACACGCTCGATGCGGTAACCCTGCATAGCTCGAAATCTTGGAATTACATCCTTAATGGTTCCCGCTAGCAGATGACCGTAGTGAGGTGTGCCTGTAGCAAACGGCGGCCCATCATAAAAGGAGAAATTTTTAGTTTTTGATTTTTCCGAAACCGATTTTTCGAAAATCGAATTCTTTTCCCAATATGAAAGGATGTTTTTTTCAACTTCCGGTAAATTAACTTTCGGCTCGACTTTTTTAAAGCTCATTTTTGCCACCTATATAATTAATAAATTTCTCAACTGACATTATTTCGTTCACCAGCGACCAGATGCCCAAGTCATCAATAGTATCTGAAGCAACAACCTTTTTCCCTTTGGCGATTGAATAGCCGATTTCGCTGGCTACACCCTTACCAATATAACCCTTCGGGCAATAAACATAAACCACATCACAATCATCTATTTGGGAATAAAACTCTCTGTTAGCCGTTTCCATTACTCGATCTACCTCATTTTGTGATAAGCCCTCGAGTTCCTCCTTTTTTGGGAATACTAATTTAACTTCGATGTCCGAAAAAATTTCACTTAGTTTCGGCCACTCATCGGCAAATCTTGTACTGCTGGAAACTACAATTTTCATATTGCTCCTAAATAAAAAAATCCGTTTCTCTGGGGCCCTCTTATCTCGATTTTGCTCGATTAAGCGGACGGTACCACCCAAATCACGTGACTTCATTGACAGCTTTACGGACTGCTCCGGTCGGTTCTAGTCCCATTGGTTTCTTCCGACAGCTCGCGGTTGATAACCGCTTCACAACCCGGCAAAACTCAAGGCTGAAAGCTTTGTAGCTATTTTAGGCTTTTTGTCCCAAGTTTTCAAGGTGTATAATTAATTTATGGAAACCTTAGAACAAACGCCGGAACAAGACATGGGAAAGTCAGCCTCGATAGAAAAACAGACAACAGAGACCCTACAAGAGGCCCCAAAAACCGTCAAGGACGAGCTTTCCGCTGTAATTAACAACGTAGTACTCGATACCGATCTAAAGTTGAAACTTATCCCCGCTATAGAAAGTTACCTTACAGAACACCCAAATTTTAGTATTCCCGATCTTACTCAAATGCTTTGGGACAATTTTAACGAATACAAAGAATATATCGCCCCCAATGTAGAAACTTCGGTGGTGGAAAAAATAGATGCTAACTTTAGAACTGAACTTATGCCATTAATTGTGGATGTTGCCACGGCCGATCGCTTAAAAGCAAAAATTCAACAAATCGAATCTAACTCTATCTAAAATCACTCACCCAAATAGCTGCGTAATCATTCCTATGATTATTTTAAGGATATTTCAAACAATTTATCCCGTGAGGTTTTACCAAAAATTAAAACCACATCAGACTTCGTCGTTTTAAAATAATCGGCCAACATCTCGGTAATTTTTTCGTTAGCAGCTCCCCCTTTGGGCACAACGTTAAAATAGGCGTTATAAACGCCTTCGTGCTCGATGACTTTTTCGAATTTTGATCTCGGATGCGCCCGAACGGTAATTTTCATATCAATTTTTAATAAAGCCGCCTCTTAGCATATCGGGATAACCCATCCCTTTTACACGCTCACCTTCAGTTAGCCCTAGTTTGGAAGCGATTGAAAGCAATTCTTTTCGATTGGGTGATTCGATTTCAACAAATTTCCCTAAGCTGTTTACTTCATCTAGAACGACTTCGGAGTTTTGTAAAAGATAAATCTCCCGTTGTTTTTCTATTACTACATCGTATTTGTAGCCCAACTTTAAAAAAATTTCCTCAACAGTTTTAATATCATCAACCCCCGTTTCCCACTCTTCGGTTTCAATCTCCGACTTTGCGTAACTATAAGAAAGTTCAGATTTGTTATCTTTACTCCTGAGCCTAAGATATTTACGCCCCTCGGGATTTTCGGGCACAACAAAATAAATATCTTTGCCTTCATATTTCTCTTTAAGCTTCGCACCAAGAGCTAAGAGTTTTTGACGTTCGCCGGAAAGGTCAGCAACTTTATATTTGTATTCGATTTCCGTATTGCTCATCGCTACATCTGTAAAAACATTTTAATATCAGAGGCCAAGGGCACGATGCCGCGCCAGCATTCAATTTCCGTGCCATCATCTTTTGCGACCACGAATGAGGGGTAAGAATAAATGTCATAAAGTTCCATCGGCTGTACGGATTCCGGTTTATCAGCATCAAAATATTCCACCGCATAGCCTTCTTCCTCCAGCTTTTTACCAAACTCCAAAGCTTCCCGCACTTCCGTTGTATCGTCCTGCGTAAAAATTTTCACAACCATATCTCTATTTAATTATATATTGGCTCGAATTTCCACTTCTTTAACATATTTCTGCATAATTTTCTTAATTTTCAGTAAATCTTCTTGGGCAAATTTCGATGTATTTTTGAGACCTTTGTCAAAAGTTATTTCGTTTCGAAAGCCTTGTACAACGTATTTTTTGGCACTCATGATGGCCTTACCCAACTCTTCAAAATCTGCTAGATTGTGATATTTCGGCAAAACTGTTGTCCGAAATTCGTAATCAAGGCCGGATTCTTTTATTAGTTCGATACTTTCCTTAATGTTTCCGTTAAAAGCCATGCCGCAAGTTTCTTGGTATTTGTCCGGTGAGTTCTTAATATCCATCGCTACATAATCAACCAATTTACCTTTTATAAGTCCGCCGAGCATCTTCGGGTTTGAGCCGTTGGTATCAAGTTTTACCTTCAGCCCCAAATCTTTAATCTTTTTGGTAAAATCAGGTGAATCCGACTGAAGCGTCGGCTCGCCGCCGGTGATTACCACGCCGTCCAGTTTCCCCTTGCGGCTGGCTAAAAAAGCTAAAACTTCTGTTTCGGTAATTTTGCCCTCTGCGATTGGAATCAAATCGGGGTTATGGCAAAAGCCGCAGCGAAAATTGCAGCCTTGAGTAAATACAACCGCCGCCACCTCACCGGGATAATCAATTAATGAGGTTTTTATTAACCCCGCGATTTTCACTTTGACTCCTTTACCGCTCGATTAGCAATTACCTTCGCTGACGACAAATTCTTTGCGGTCGTCATATTCGGCCTGTTTGCCTTCGTTCCATTGTTGAACCGGACGAATATACCCAACCACACGTGAATAAACTTCACATGGTGTTCTTTGAGCCTCTAGGCCGTTTAATTCTTTTTGTGTCATTTTTACCTCTGGGCCAACGGCCCATCCCGATCGCAGCATCGGGACTTCCTTAATTTTATTTTCTGCGGTTATTATTTTTTAATTTATTTTTATCTTTTGATGTTTTTAATTCCAACGCCATTTGTTCACTATAACCGATTGCCTCATCGCAAATCGGGCAGAACCAGTGCTCGCCGGCAATATAGCCGTGTTTCGGACAAATCGAGAAAGTCGGTGAAATCGTGAAATACGGCAGGTGATAATTTTCTGCAATTTTTTTGACGAGATTTTTGACAGCCTTGGTGTTGTCTAGTTTTTCGCCAATAAAGCCATGTAGCACAGTGCCGCCGGTATAAAGAGTTTGCAAGCTGTCCTGCAAATCCATCGCTTCGAAAATATCATCGGTAGAATTTACCGGTAAAGCGGTTGAATTCGTATAATATGGCGTGGCACTAAGCGTTTGATACGCTTCTTCGTTAGCGACAATAATGTTCGGATACTGAGATTTATCACGTTTGGCAAATCTTGTTGTTGTCCCCTCTCCTGGGGTTGCTTCTAGATTATACATACTGCCGGTCTTTTCTTGATATTCAAGCATTTTGTCCCGCATATGATTCATTACTTTAACAGCAAACGCGTGACCTTTTTTGGTGGTGATATCTTCTTTTGAACCCATAAAATTTTTTATCGATTCATTCATCCCCAACAGCCCTATAGTTGCAAAATGATTAGCCCAATAGCTGCCCAGCCTTTCCTTAACATCGCCG
>CAYZJN010000004.1:11222-13471 GCA_964479115.1 uncultured Candidatus Saccharibacteria bacterium
GAGATAATGTTTAGCAAAAGGATAAAGGCCTTGGTCCATAAAACGTTCGACCACTTTTCTTTTAATTTCAAGCGATTCAGATGCTAGATTCATTAGGTGGTCAAGCCGTGTAAAATAATCTTTTTCGTCTTTAGCGAGATATCCCAAACGAGGCATATTAATTGTGACGACCCCAATCGAGCCTGTAAGCGGGTTGGAACCAAACAGTCCACCACCGCGTTTTCTGAGTACACGATTATCAAGACGAAGACGGCAGCACATAGAGCGCGCATCATCGGGTGACATATCGGAATTAATAAAATTAGAAAAATAAGGGATGCCGTATTTGGCGGTCATTTCCCAAATCGGTTCCAGCACCGGGTTATCCCACTTGAAATCTTTAGTGATGTTATAAGTCGGGATGGGAAAAGAAAAAATGCGGCCCTGGGCATCGCCTTCCATCATTACCTCGGCAAAGGCCTGGTTAATCATATCCATTTCCGGCTGAAAATCCTTATATTTTTCTTTTTTGACTTCACCGCCGATGATTACATTTTCGTCAGCTTGCATTCCGGAAGGGACAAGGTCCATGGTCAAATTGGTAAACGGGGTTTGAAATCCGACACGCGTTGGGATGTTCATTCCATAGACAAACTCCTGCATTGCCTGTTTTATTTGTTTGTAATCAAGATTGTCATATCGAACAAACGGAGCAACTAAAGTATCAAAACTGGAAAAAGCAACCGCCCCGGCAACTTCGCCCGTAACCGTATACATAAAGTTTACTATCTGGTTTAAAAGTGCTTTTAGATGCTTTGCTGGTCTTGAGGTTATTTTCCCGGGCACTCCACCGAAGCCACGCACAATCAAATCCTTCAAATCCCAGCCTGCACAATATGAAGAAAGCGAACCAAGGTCATGAATGTGAAGGTCAGCACTTTCATGGGCTTCTTTTACCTCTGTCGGGTACATTTTATTGAGCCAGTATCGTTCGGTGATTTTTTCGGCCACGTGGTTTCGAAGTCCTTGGAGCGAGTAAGCCATATTAGCATTCTCTTTCACATACCAGGTGGCCTCACCGAGATATTCGTCCATCAACTTGTCCGAATCCAAGAGTTTTACTTTTCTGAGGTCCTCATGCTGTCGGCGATAAACAATGTAAGCCTTGGCAGTTTCTTCAAAAACTGAGTCCATCAAAACATGTTCGACCACGTCCTGTGTTTTTTCGACGGTCGGTAAACTATGGACATTAAATTGTCTCTGGAGAAGCTCGACAACCTTATCTGATAATTTATTAGCTATGATCCCGCCGTATTCACCGGTTGCCTCACCCGCCTTTGCTATTGCTTTGGTAATTTTTTCCTGTTCAAAGGGCACAATTGAGCCGTCACGCTTAATAATCCGGTCAAACGGTTTTGCTTTCGTTGCGGAGCCTTTAAGCCCCAACTTTGTCTGAATTTCTGCCATGATTCCCCCTATTTAATCTTTAATTCTTCCAATTCTTTTTTAAAAGTCTCGATATTTTCAAAAGATTTATAAACCGAGACAAAACGCAAATATCCGACATCATCAACTTCCTTAAGCTTGGCTGAAACCAAATCGCCGATTTCTTTTGTTTGGATTTCTCCTTCGGGCTGCTGGTTAATTCCGCGGTCGATTCCATCCACAATTTCTTCGATTTTTACTTCGTCAAAAGGACGTTTTTTGAGGGCTTTCTTGATGCCCTGGGCCATTTTTTCCCGTAGGTAAGGTTCACGTTCGCCATTTCTTTTTACGACCATTAAAAGGGGAATTTCGATTCGTTCATAAGTTGTAAAACGATGACCGCAAGATTCGCATTCGCGGCGGCGGCGTACGGCCGATTCGGCTGGCAAATCGCGTTTTTCGTTGACCTTTAATTTAGTTTCACCGCATTTTGGACATTTCATAACAAACTCCACCTATTAGATTCGGGCCGCCCCGCCCTGCGGCCCTATAAGCACCCCCAATAAATAGTGCCTCTAAATTATAACCCTACACTATATATAGCGTGTCAACCCTTATTTTATCCACATCACTTTTAGTGTTCAAAATTTTGAGAATTTTTATTAAAACTTTATTGATCAAATTTTTTACTCAAATTTATTATAAGATAAAAGTAAAGCCCCGGGTGCGGGGCTTTACTTAAATTCTACTGAGTTTATTCCATACGTTTTCGGATAAACGCTGGGATTTCCAAATCGTCCAGTTCATCCTTTTTTTCTTCACTGCCGAGCTGCATATGTGAAAAG
>CAYZJN010000005.1:0-13251 GCA_964479115.1 uncultured Candidatus Saccharibacteria bacterium
AGAGCGTATGGTTGCGGTCCATAAGGTCGCAGGTTCGATTCCTGCCGGGCGCACCAGGTGGAATGCCAGAGTCCGGTTGAATGGGCCGCACTCGAAATGCGGTATACTCGTAAGGGTATCGGGGGTTCGAATCCCTCTTCCACCGCCAGTGATATATGAAAGAATTAGAAATTATAGGTGATAGTACAATGTGTCCAGTTGTTGCGATAATTCGCGGCAATTTTTTATTAATTGGTTTGAGACATTATACGCCAGATAAATGGAAAAAGACTTCTGTGTGGACTATTCCCGGAGGTCGGTGTGATGCTGGAGAAACTCTGTCGAGCACCTTGAAGCGTGAAGTGACTGAGGAAACCGGTATTGATGATTTTGTGATTCGTAAATTTCTCGGTAAGGTACGAGGTGCAAAATCTGGTGATTGGGTTTATACATTCATGGGCGAAACAGAACAAGAGCCAACCCTTGCAGAGCCAGAAAAGTTTTCGGAATGGAAATGGGTAGACATTAATCAGGTCCCTAAAAATTTTATTAATTCGAGACTCCTCGAGTTAATAAAGGATGACCTGAAGATGGCTTCGTGAAGCCATAAACTATTCTGATAATCTAAGTAACTTATTATAATTGTCTTTTAACAAATCTAATTTTTCTGCATTTTCTAATTTTTCTGCAATCACAAAAGCTTCTTCATATAGACTTTTGTCTGCAGGATCGTTCTCAATAGCGGAAAGAGTAGTTTGGTAAGCTTTAATATAATTTTCTATCAGTAAATAACTTTGTATTTTAACCAAATCAACTTGTTTAGAGCTCAAGTTAGCATTTTCTAGCAAAAACAAAGCCCAATAAGGTTGATTTTGTTGATTAAACTCTTGTGCTAAAGACAAAACTAAGGAGTTTTGATTAAGATTTGCGTTTACTAAACTATAAATTTTTGTATTGAACAGATTAAGACTCGTAAGGGAAGCGTAATCATTTTTATTTAGAAAAATAATCAACGACGCTACATTAGTAGCGGGTTTGGTTGAGAGTGTTTTAGCCGCATCATAATCACCGTGCGAAAACTCGTTTGCCAAAATAAGCTCATCTTTTATTGTAGTTGATAATTTATCCAGTTGCTTTTCGACGGTTTCATATTCGCCGATTTGGCTTAAATAATCACAAACTAATATTTCTTGCCCGCAATCCATATTTTTAAGAATTTGAATGCTTTGATTTTTATTCCCCGATTGATAATAAAGGCGAGCGAGTTCCATTTTTCGTTTATCATTGGGGTCTAGGGCGATTGCTTCGGAAAGTAAAACAATGCGCTTTTTGATATCGGTAACATCTCCGGCTTCTTCTTTTAGCCTATGAGCTTCAAATTTACGATAAGTGTCAATTTTGTCCCAAGCTATTGATAGGACTAAAGCGGATAACGCAAAAATAAAGCTGATTAACAAATACCACAAAAATTTTTTAAATATTGAATTCATGCTTGACCTTATTTTATCTTAAATGTTTCATGTGAAACACTAGATTTCGGGCCAGGGAGTTATAATTAGGGCTTCTTTGTTCCCTAGATGGTCCCAGATATGTTCAGTTAAAAACGGAAGAAAGGGATGCATTATTTTTAAAGAGTCTCTAAGTACCAAATTTAGGGTATATTGTGCGCTTAATTTGCTTTTATCATCATCCTTAATACGAAGTTTGGCTTTTTCGAGATAAACATCGCAAAATTCCCTCCAAAAAAAGTTATAAATTAACTCAGCTCCGTCGTTAAGGCGGTATTTTTCGATACTATTCGCTACAGCCTTAATAGTATCGTGCAGCTTCTTAATTATTTCCTTATCATCCTTGGTGAGCGACCTTTCAATTGTTTCACGTGAAACGGCCTTATAATCCGTCAAATTCATCATGACAAAACGGGAAGCATTCCAAATTTTATTGGCAAAAAACTTTTGTCCGCGAATTTTCTCCTCCGACAGAGCCACATCGTTGTCCACAAGTGCTCCCCAGAGAAGCCCCATTCGTAGAGCGTCAGAACCATACTTTTCCACCATTTCTATCGGATCAATCACATTTCCTTTTGACTTACTTATTTTTAAACCGTGTTTATCGCGAACTAATCCATGTAGTAATACATTTTCAAAAGGAACCTTCTTAGTTTCATAGATACCAAGCATAGCCATGCGAATTACCCAAAAAGGTAAAATATCATAGCCGGTTTCCATAACCGAGGTTGGATAGAAATACTCAAAATCTTTCTCTGAGTTAGCTTTAAGGGCGGCAAATGGCCATTGTCCGGAAGAAAACCAAGTATCAAAGGTATCTTTATCCTGAGTCAACTTATTGGAGCCGCAATGAACGCATTTTTTGGGAGTTTCACCTTTGGTGATTGTCCACTCCTCGCATTTTTGACAACGCCAGGCGGGGATTTGAGTACCCCAGACGATTTGGCGAGAAATGTTCCAGTCTTTTAAATTGGTTAGCCAGTGTAAAGCTATTTTTTCGAATTTTTTTGCGACAAACTTAATTTTCTTTTCTTCAATTGCCCGAATAGTTTCCTTTGCCAGTGGCTCAACATTTATAAACCACTGCTTTTCAAGCATAGGCTCGATGATGCTGCCGTCTCTATAGCAAGTTCCGACCGTATGTTCTAACTTTTCGGTTTTAACAAGTTTTTCGAGATCAATTAGTTTTTTCTCTATGGCTTCTCTAGCAATATTTGGTTTTAGTCCGGCAAATTCTTTGGGCACGTTAACCATCTTGCCGCTCTTGTCAATTACCGTAATCGAGGGCAAATTATGTCGGGCAGCGATTTCAAAGTCGGTTGCATCATGTGCTGGTGTGATTTTTAGCGCCCCGGTACCAAAATCCGGCTGGACTGCTTCATCGGCAACAATCGGCACTTCACGGTTAATAATTGGAATAACAGCCAACTTTCCGACAAGATTCTTATATCGTTTATCCCGTGGATGAACGGCAACGGCCACATCAGCAAAAATTGTCTCGGGGCGAGTGGTGGCTATAGTCAGGGGACCGTAATCAAGAAAATAAAGCTTATCCTCGCACTCTTTGTGATTTACCTCCAGTTGTGAAAAAGCAGTACCGCATTTAACACAATAGTTTACAACGCGTTCGCCGCGATAAATTAGGCCATCTTCATAAAGGTTAAAAAAAGTATTGTAAACAATCTTGATTATTCTTGGGTCTAAGGTAAACATATTTCGTGACCAATCGCAAGAAGCCCCAAGAACCCGCAGCTGATTTTCCATTTTGCCGGGTTTTTCGCCCACATAGCCCCAAAAAATTTTGTATAAAGTCTCACGATCATAATCAACACGACTCTTGCCTTCTTTGGCCAGTTTCTTTTCAAAAACATATTGAGTTTCAATTCCGGCGTGGTCGGCACCGGGGAGCCATAAAGTGGGAACGCCCTTCATCCGAAAATAACGCGTCAAGACGTCTTCAATAACTACGAACCTGGCATGGCCGATATGCAGATTTTCGTTGGCATTTGGAGGCGGCATAATAATAGTAAATGGTTTTTGGCCACTTGTAATTTTTGGCTTAAAGAAGCCATTTTTCTCCCACTTCTTATAAATTTGGGGCTCAACGTTTTCGGCTGTATAGGCTTTTGGTAATTCTTTCATCTTTCTCCTTGAATAAAAATAACCGCTTCTTTGGGGTCTCCGACGTATCATCGGAGAGGTACCACCCCAATTCCTTGCGGCACTTCATTTTGGCGTTTACGGGCCATCCGTCCGAGTCTACTCACCAAACGGTTTTCTTTCGGAAGCTCACCGCTGACTGGGCGGTTCAGGCGCTTTAGCTCATTATAACAGATATGGAACCTATGACAATTGAAATTACCCCTATTTTGTGCTATAATCTCAAAACTTTCATCTGCGGGAAGGAGTAAAAGTTGCAGTCCAAGTCGCAGCATTCGTCGCAGCAAGAAACGCACCAAGCTTCATGGCACCTGGTAACGATCGAGGAAATCGGGCTTAAACCCCCGACCATCCGCCGCCTTTTAGGGGCAGGATTCGAGACCGTTGCCGACCTGCAGCACACAACACGGAAGAGGCTCCGGAATATCTATCAATTCGGAGCCGGTAAGATGGCTGATGTTGATGCTGCTTTTGATCGTCTGGGTTTGCCCCGCATTCCCTATCAGGTCAAGAGCCGCAGCATTGGTCGCAAGTGCTGACCAGATTCCCGTGCTCTAACGTCGTCACTCTCGTCCCCTCGGATGAGCCGACGTATACACGGGATGGGCCCGGTGGAGAAGTCTTCACCGGGCCCGCGTTCTTTTAGATTATAATTGAAGGATGGATCATCCTTCCCGTAAATTGCTACTCTATCTTATTTGTTTTCTTTTCTTTGTGGCATATTTCAGTTTTTTTGAACCGTTAAATCTCAGTAATTTATATATTATCGCAACAGTCTTAGTGCTGTTATTTTTTTGGCCGCTGAAAATTATCAGATATTCATCTTTGTTGCTTTTCACTTTTCTTTTGGCCAATTATCTAACCTTTCTTAAATTTCCTCAGACAAATGACTCATGGATTCAAAATCATGGTAATAAAATTACTGAATACGAATACGTGATATTAGATTCTAAACCGGGCGAAGGCAGCACACAAAGCATAGTTGTTCGCCCGTTAAACCCGGATTTAAAAGGGAGGCTTTTGGTTATAGCCCGAAAAAATCCTGCTTTTGAATATGGTGAGGTTGTCAAAATTAAAGGTGAAATTACGGAATTGAAAGAAGACGAGGTGGTAAAACCCCAGAAAAATCTTGGTATATACGGTGAAATCTATTTTCCGGAGTCGATCGAAAAGGTTCAGACCGCATATATTCCATGGGACGTCAGATTTCGTCGACCCTTGGTTTTGATAAGAAAAAGATTTGAGGAGCAAATTAATAAATTGATAGTCGAACCGGAGGCCGGTTTACTTTCTGGCATTTTGTTGGGCACTAAAACAAATATTTCAAATGAGCTAAAAGCACTGCTTGCGACGACTGGAACTGCTCATATTATTGCTTTGTCTGGCTATAATATAACAATTGTGGCTGAAATGCTTCGGCGCCTATTTCGGTTCCGTTCGAAAAATTTGTCATTCTTTTTGCCGGTTTTAGGAATACTAATTTTTGTTTTGGCAACAGGATTTGCAGCTTCGGTTGTCAGGGCAGCAATCATGGGTATCATTCTGCTACTGGCCAAACGATTGGGGAGACCAGCCGATTCAATGGTTGGAATTTTATTGGCTTCGGCTGTAATGGTGGCACTAAATCCTTACTTGTTGCTTTATGATATCGGTTTCCAACTTTCTTTTGCTGCCGTTTTCGGTATTATTTACGTTGCTCCGCTTTTTTACCCGTTGACCAATTTTTTGGGTCAGGAAATTGGTCCAATCCTTTCGGCTACTTTGGCGGCACAACTACTAACATTGCCTTTAATCAGTTTTTACTTTGGAGAATTATCATTAATTGCTCCTCTTGCGAATCTTTTGATTTTACCCTTTATTCCGATCTTGATGACCTTTTCGTTCATAACGATTTTGATTTCTTTTCTTTCTTTTTGGTTGGGAAAAATACTGGCGCTTGGAGTTTGGCTTGTGCTCAATTACTTCTTTAATACAATGGAATTTTTAGGATCCTTTAAATATGCAAAATTAAGTATTATATTTGAGAGTCCATTGATACTTATCGGTCTCTATCTAATAATTTTAGAATTGGTTTTAGTTGGCAGGAAGTTGCAGTATGAAAAAAAGATTATTTGAAAAATATTTTCCGTTCTTTTTAGCCCTTTTATTCGGTTTGGGAGTTTATTACCTCGGCAGTGAAACTTCTCAACCAGTACAAATGAAGGATAAACTAACAATATCCTTTTTGGATGTCGGACAGGGAGATTCGACCCTGATCAAAACAAGAGCAGGGAGATTGATTTTGGTAGATGGCGGTCCGAACGAAAAAATAAAGGAAAGATTAAGCGAAGAAATCGGTCCGTTTGTAGGCGAAATCGAGGCGGTAATAGTGACGCATCCACACGCTGATCATATTGCAGGCTTAAATTCAATCTTCGATTACTACAAAATTAACAAAATTTATTTAACGGGATATGAACATAATTCGCCTGATTATTTTGAATTATTATCTAAAGTAAAGGAATACAATATCCCAGCAGAGGAAATTTTCACGGGTAAGAGATTATATTTTGACGAAGTGCAGATAGAATTTTTTTGGCCGCCGCCTGATTCTAGTGAGGTATTTGATGATTTAAATAATACTTCGGCGGTTTTTACTTTAACGGCAGACAATGCCAAAATTTTGTTTTTAGGTGATCTTTCTGCTGAATATCAGAATAAGCTTAATCTGCCGGATCCTCTAAAAATACAAATTGTTAAAGTGGCACACCATGGCTCCAAAAATGCTGTTTCAGAAGGCTTATTGGGAAAACTTAGCCCTGATTTTGCTATTATCTCAACTGGTGCTGATAATAATTTTGGACACCCGGCAGCTGTAACATTGGAGATATTGAACAAAATTACGACTCTACGAACAGATCAACAGGGTACAATCCGTTTCTTTTTAGCGGGTACAAATTTTATGCATTTTTAATAAATCTGTTATAATGCAGACATGCAAAGGGGGAATGGATGGGTCAAATATCTTTGGCTCGCCGTTGTGCTGTTTATGATGTACAAGGTTGCCGGTTTAGCATACAAGAATTACCAAATCAACATTCAAGAACTCAGATTAAAGGAAGAAATCAGTATTCTGGAAAATGAAATTCAGGACCTTAAAAATCAAATCGTATATTACCAATCCGATTCCTACAAAGAAAAAATGATTCGTGCCAAATTGAATATGCAGAAAGAGGGCGAGACTGTTGTCGTGATTGAACCGGAACCGCAAATGGAAGAAGTGGCCGATAATTCGCAAATTCAACGTCGTACTAATGCCGAAAAATGGTGGGATTATTTTATCGGTATTTAGCTTGAATTAAATCGAGTTTAGTGCTAAAATAACGAAGCTTACATCGCGGGGTAGAGCAGTGGTAGCTCGTTGGGCTCATAACCCAAAGGTCGAAGGTTCGAATCCTTCCCCCGCTACCAGTTCGGAATTCGCTGACGGGTTCCATAATTGATAAATTATTTCACCCTTACGCGATTCCTCACCTGAGCAGAAGATCGACAGATTTTCTGCTGTGCGAACAAAATCTGTTGATTTTGTTCGAAGAGGAGAAGCCATGCAGACTTTAGGTTTAATCAACATTAGTTGATTAGCCTCGTTGAAATGAGCTTCGACGAGGCAGGGTAGCTCAGTCGGCAGAGCACAGGACTCATAAGCCTGCGGTCGTGGGTTCGATTCCCACCCCTGCTACCAAAGTCAAAACGGATGTTTTGGCTTATTTTTTAAGGAAAAAATGAAACTAGAAGATTTAATTAAAGAGAAGATTAAAAAATATGGACTCGAGAAAGTGAAATCGGTCGTGGCCGTTTCGGGTGGACCTGATTCGATGGCACTGCTTTTTTTATTAGCAAAGAATCTATCAAAGGATAACCTCTTTGTAGCGCATGTGAATCATGGTTGGCGTAAAGTAAGTGCTTTGGAAGAAAAACTAGTCCGCGAAACAGCTCAAAAATTAGGTTTGGAATTTTTTTCAACTCAGTTGAAATTAACCGGTAAATCCGAAGAGGAGGCCAGAAACAAAAGATACGCTTTTTTAGGTGAGATTGCTCAGAAGACAGCAGCTGATTATGTCATTTTGGCGCATCATGCAGACGATCAGCTGGAAAGTATTATTCTAAAATTAGTACGCGGGACAAATCCGCTCGATCTTTGGGGTATGGATGAAGAAAACGAGATTTATTTAAGACCTCTGCTTTCAACTTCAAAATCGGACTTGATGGATTATTGCCAAACACAAAAAATCAAATACGCTACTGATGCCAGTAACGAAGATATTTCCTTTGCCCGTAATCGCCTAAGGAAAAATGTCATCCCTGAGCTTAAAACAATTAACCCAAATCTTCTGGAAACGATTACAAATCAAAAGAAAATTTATGAAGAACTGCGAGAATATATCAAAAAGGGAACGTATTGGGGTGAGATTGCTACTTTTAAGAATGGTGTAATTGATCTTAAAAATTATTTGCGCCTGCCTTTATATATGCAAAAAGCAGTACTACGAAAAATTTTAAGCGAAAAATTACCCGAGCGTGAATTGACGCAAAAAAATATTATGGAGGTTTGGCGGGTTATCAAAACCACTGGCAACAAGAAAACTGCTATTGGAAAGTTAAAAATTGAAAAAGAATATGATAAAATCCGTTTTTCTTCTCAGCTTGCGACAGCCGAAATCTCGACCGAGAAGACGGCCTTGAAATTGAATAAATCAACTCAATTTGGTCGTTTTAAGCTGATTTTACGGAAGGGTTTGGCTAAACCTGACAAAAACAACATTTTGTTACCGGAAAAATTAACTTATAATTTGTATGTAAGAGGATGGAAACTTGGTGATAAAATTGCTACAATAGCTGGGTCAAAAAAAATCCAAGACATCTTTTCGGATGCCAAAATTTCCAAAATCGAAAGAAAATCTTGGCCGGTAGTTGTGAGCGGAGAAGAAATCGTGTGGATTCCCTTGCTCCAAGCTCATCGTGATTGTTTAAAGAAAGCTATGCCGGAGGCATGGTCAGTAGAGGCAAAAAATGAAAAATAGCAGTAATAAAAGTTGGGTTTACGTTTTAATGTTTGTGCTCTTTTTGGGGTCGCTTTATTTGTTTTTCGGTGATACTAAAACAGAGACAAACAAAGTTTCGATTTCAGAAGTAGCACAGGAAATAAAAGAAGAAAAAGTAGACAAAATCTCCGTTGACGGCAAGATACTTTCCGTTACTTTAAAAGACGGCACCAAGCAAACATCAGAACTATCCAGTTCACAGCAGGTTACCACCACTTTAATAGATTTAGGAGCTGACCCTTCTAAGGTTAAACTCGATATAAAAGAAGCCAGTGACAACTCGGTTTTTTGGGTTTTGGTTACTACATTTTTACCGACCATCTTAATTGTCGGCTTTTTCTGGTTTATGCTAAGACAAGCTCAAGGTGCCAATAACCAGGCCATGACATTTGCCCGTTCCCGAGCTAAACTTTTTGACCCTTCAAAAGAAAAAATTACTTTTACAGATGTGGCAGGTGCAGAAGAATCAAAGCAAGAACTTTCGGAAATAGTCGAATTTTTGAAGTATCCTAAAAAATTTCAAAATTTAGGGGCAAAAATCCCTAAAGGCGTGCTGTTGTTCGGGCCTCCCGGAACCGGTAAAACCTTAATGGCGCGAGCCGTGGCCGGTGAGGCCGGTGTGCCCTTCTTTTCGATTTCCGGTTCGGAATTCGTGGAGATGTTTGTCGGCGTGGGTGCTTCAAGGGTACGCGACCTTTTTGCCCGTGCCAAAAAGAACTCACCTTGCATCGTTTTTATCGATGAAATTGATGCCGTTGGCCGTCAGCGCGGTGCCGGTTTAGGCGGTTCGCACGACGAACGAGAACAGACTTTAAACCAAATTTTGGTTGAAATGGACGGTTTTGAACAAGGTACCAATGTCATAATTATTGCAGCGACTAACCGGCCAGATGTTTTGGACCCTGCTCTGCTCCGACCGGGACGCTTCGATCGCCGTGTTGTCCTTGATATGCCTGACATCAAGGATCGTGAAGCAATTTTGAAGGTTCACTCCAAAAAGAAACCACTTGCGAAGGCCATTAACCTTAATGTTATCGCCCGCAAAACACCTGGATTCTCTGGAGCCGACTTGCAAAACGTGATGAACGAAGCAGCTATTAATGCAGCTCGCTCAAACCGAAGCGAAATATTAATGAGCGACCTTGATGACGCGGTCGAAAAAGTGCTACTCGGGCCTGAGCGTAAAAGCCGCGTGCTTTCCGAAAAAGAAAAAGAAATTACAGCCTATCACGAAGCGGGTCATGCCATTGTCGGGCACTTACTGCCGAACACCGACCCGATACATAAAATTTCTATCATTTCCCGAGGTATGGCGCTAGGCGTAACCTGGAGTTTGCCGGAGGAAGATAAGAGGTTAATTACCAAATCAGAAATGCTTGACGATATAGCTATGGCTTTGGGTGGACGCGCTGCAGAAGAAATTGTCTTTAATGAAATTACGACCGGTGCTTCTAACGACATGGAAAATGCCACAAAAATGGCGCGCAGTATGGTTACCAGATACGGTATGAGCGATAGTTTGGGCCCGCAAGTTTATGGCAGGCGCGATGAACTGGTGTTTTTAGGCAAGGAACTTGGCGAACACGAAAAAAATTATTCCGAAGAGATTGCAGCTAAAATTGACAAAGAAGTTAGTCAAATCATTGACAACGCACACAAAAGGGCCAGAGAAATTTTGACTAAAAACAAATCCAAGCTCAAAAAGGTAGCGGACGAATTAATCAAAGTCGAAACAATTGAAGGCGACGAATTCGAAGCTTTAATCGGTGCTCCAGTAAGGAAAGAAAAATAAGTGGAACAACGTGTTCGAAAATTCTGGTATGAAATTTCGCAACGCAAATTGACGGTGCCTTCGGCAGCCGTCATTTTGGGGATAACTTCACTGCTTTCTAATGTCCTAGGACTTGTGCGTGAGGGTTTAATCGGGGGTCGATTTGACCGTAGTGTAACAGACATTTTTTTTGCCAGCTTTAAACTACCTGATTTGATATTTAATCTTCTAGTTTTGGGTGCGGTTTCCAGCGCTTTTATACCGATTTTTGTCGGTTATCTTTCAGAAAAAAAACGCGATGAGGCAAATCGAATTGCTTCAAACTTCATGAATTTCTTGCTCCTGGCAACAATTCTTTTCGGTTTGATTGTCTACGTTGCAGCACCTAAGCTCGTGCCATTCTTGTTGCCCGGGTTTTTTCATAACGGATTTACGGCTGACTTTAATGTTTTTGAAACAACAGTGATGGCAACGAGAATTATGATTCTTTCGCCTATCTTTTTCGCTATTTCTTCTGTTTTGGGCGGTATATTAAATTCCCGCAAACGGTTTCTTTCTTATGCATTGGCTCCGATTATTTATAATCTTTCAATTATCTTCGGTATCATTTTCCTGGCTCCCAAAACTCAACCGCCTGTTTATGGTCTTTTGTACGGGGTGATATTGGGAGCGGCCCTTCATGCGTTAATTCAACTGCCGGCAGTCCTAAAATCAGGTTTCCGTTGGCGTCCGGTTTTGAGATTTCGGGAATTTGAATTGCCGAAAATTATCAAACTAATGATTCCGCGCACGATTGCTATCGGTGTTAATCAAATAAATCTGTTGGTGGATACAATTGTTGCTTCCTTCTTTGTCGGCGGTATTACGCATCTAACCTTTGCCAACGATATTCAAACTTTGCCGACGGTGGTTTTTGCGATTTCGATTGCCACGGCAGTTTTCCCGATTTTAGCCGAATTTTCAACCAGTGACCAAAGAGCTAACTTTTTGAGAGTATTTTCGGAATCGGCTCGTAAAATTCTTTATTTTATGATTCCGGCCACTGTTGGCTTAATTGTTGTTCGGGCACAGGTGGTTCGTTTGGTTTTCGGTGTTTTCGGCAATAAATTTACTTGGACCGATACCAGTATGATTACGTTAACACTTTCTTTTTTTGCAATCGGTTTGGTAGCCCAAGGCTTGGCACCGCTCTTGGTTCGCACTTTTTATGCACTTAAGGATACTAAAACTCCGCTGACAATCGGTATCTGGGTGATGATTCTAAACATATTGCTTTCAGTTACATTGCCGTTTATCGAACCTCTGGGGTTAGGAGTGGCCGGTATCGCTCTGGCCTTTAGTATCTCTGGCTTTGTCTATGCTGCAATGCTTCTGTACTATCTTCATAAAAAAATCGGCGCCCTGGATCGCGATAATAAGATTTTTGCTTCAACTGCGAGACTGGCTTTTTCAGCGCTGCTGATGGGTTTTGCAGTTTATGCTTCTCTTTTCCTTCTTGATATTTTTGTTGATACGCACACTGTCGTCGGTTTACTCGCCCAAACCTCCGGGGCTGTGCTGGTCGGCGCGCTCACTTATTTTGGTCTAACCTATCTTTTTGCCTGCGAAGAGACCGGAATTATTTTTAAGAAAGCGATTTAAGCTCTAAATTAGGTTCCGGATTAAAATCCGAAATGATATGTTTTTCGTGGTGATAAAAAGCAGCGGCACCAATCATGGCGGCGTTATCGGTGCAATAGTCTGAATTCGGTATTAAATATTGAGTTTGTGGCGAAGCTTTTCTAATTTCTTCCCCCAGTTTTTCACGTAAATTTTTATTAGCCGCTACTCCGCCGGAAAGAATAAAGGTTTTTGGCTGATATTTTTGGATAGCGCGCAGGGAATTTTGAATTAAGGTCTCAATAATCGCTTTTTGAAAAGAAGCAGCTAAATCAGCTTTTACTTTATATGTCATTTTGAGAGTTTTGGTTTTTGTAAGCAAAGCGGTTTTGAGGCCGGAGAAAGAAAAATCAAGTGAGGGTTCGGACTTCTCCAAAAAACCAAGCAGATTTCTTTTGGGTCGAGCGGTGAGATCGATTATAGGGAAATCAAAAGCTGTCTCGGAACCTTTTTGGGCAGCAACGGCAATCGCGGGTCCGCCGGGATAAGGCAGTCCCAAAATTTTTGCCCCCTTGTCAAAGGCTTCGCCGGCGGCATCATCCCGAGTGTAGCCGATAATTTGATAATCAAGATGACTTTTCATGTAAATAAGCAAAGTGTGCCCGCCTGAAACCAAGAGTGCCACAAGCGGAAATTCGGGTTTTTTACCTTTGCTGGCGATAAAATTAGCATAAATATGACCCTCAAGGTGGTTTACGGGATAAAGAGGTTTTTGCCAGGCCTCACTTAGGGCTTTGGCTGTTTCGACACCAACCACCAAGGACCCAATCAGGCCGGGGCCATAGGTAACGGCGATACGGTCCAGCTCGGTCGGCTGTACACCGGCTTTTTCCAACGCTTCATTAACCACGGGGATAATAGATTCGATGTGGGCGCGTGCGGCGACCTCGGGCACAACTCCGCCGTATTTGGCGTGAATATCAATTTGAGAAGCCACAACATTTGAAAGCACACCAAGTTCACCTTTTGTGTCTGTCAGTACGGCTGCGGCGGTTTCGTCACAGGATGTTTCAATTGCTAATATTTTCACGGACTCATTCTATCAGTTATGTTAAAATGTGAGAAGCAATGAATTACCTAACAGAATCATATA
>CAYZJN010000006.1:0-12440 GCA_964479115.1 uncultured Candidatus Saccharibacteria bacterium
AAAAGCCCTAGAGATACATCTGAGTGAGCTGACTGTCAAATTTCGAGAACCAATCGTCTTAAGGTATTTCGATGAAAAGAGCTATGATGAAATTTCCGACATCCTGAAAATTCCGAAAAATACCGTCGGTGTGCGCATTAAACGCGGCTTAGAAAAATTAAAAATTAATATTGATGATAAATATAAGGAATACCTATGAAAGAAGATTTTAAAAAAGAGACATTGGCAAAAATTAAAAACCAAAAAATTAAAGTGAAACCCAAAAGCTATTTTCAACTTTTAAAAGTTTTGCTTTATGGTTTATCAGTTCTTCTAACTTTGGGAGCTATTTATATTTTTAATTTGATGTTTTATCTGCCTGGACGAAGTGCGCGGCTCTTGGAATCAGGTCGGGCTGCCAATCTGCTCAGTTTATTCCCCTGGCCCTTGCTTGTGGTTGGCTCCTTGATTGTGGGCCTTTTGATCTATCTTTATCGCAACTATGAGGGTGGTTATAAAAAAAGAATCGGCCTTGTTGCGCTATTAATTTTCGGTACTATGTTGCTCTTGGGGGCTGCTGTTGCCAAATCGCATTTTAATGAAAGACTGGAACGTGGCACTCATCTTAGACGTTTTTACCAATGGAACGAAGATAATTTTGTGCCGCGGGGACCCAGAAATAATCTGAGAATAGATTCGATTCGTCACCGATAATGAAATATTTTTCTCGCCTATACAGTATTACTAGTGCCGGCAAGTAATAAATAACAAAAGGAGAGAAATGAAAAAGACAACAAAAGTTGCCTTAATCGGACTCGGAGTCGTTGCAGGCGTTGCTCTTTCACAAGTAGGCTTTGCCTCGGCTGCTACAGAAACCACTAATCTCCCTCGCGGTATGCAAACAGTCATCGAAAAATTCAATTTGAATCAGGATGAAGTTGTTAAAACCCTTGAGGAAGATCGGGTCGCTAACCGGGCAGAAATGCAAGTTAAATTCGAAGAGAATTTAACTAAGCTCGTTACCGAAGGTAAACTTACCGAAGAACAAAAAAGTGCCATAGTTGCAAAACACAACGAAATGCAGGCGCAAAGGACTGAAGACCGTGGAGCTATGTGGACCCTTCACCAAGAATTCCGAACCTGGCTAGAAGGCCAAGGCATCGATCCAACGACCATCAAGCCCGAAGGGGCAGGTCGCATGGGCGGCCAAGGAATGGGTCATGGTAACGGCTACCGCCTAAACCGATAATCATCCAATTCCCCTAAATTAAAAAGAGCCCCTCGGGGCTCTTTTTAGTGTTTGTTACATTTGCAAAAATTCAAGTAAACGATAGATTAGAAATCCCGGCCAAAAAATCGCCTTAACGATTCCCAACAGAACTGTATTGAATCCATCGGCCTGCCCGAGAAAATAGACTAATGCCCCTACTACACCAAAACCGTAAACAGTATTGGCCGCACCAGCATGAGCATGCTTCCATTTACCGCTACAACATTTTGCTTCAGTCGTTTTTTCTGCCATTTTGTTCTCCTTGGGGTTTTACCCCACCCCATGTGACTTTAGAGTCGAGGGGGTTCCTTGATTTTATATTTGCTTCCAGATTTTTATTATAGACCCGATGATAGAGCGGTGTAATTTTGAGTGCCAAAATCAGCGCATAAATTACCGCAAAACCGCACATTATCGAAGCCACTGCCACTCTAGTGTTAGCAACAAAAACATACACCAAGGTCAGCGGCAAGATAAAGGACATATAGCCGACGATAAACCAAAAAAGAATTTTCCTAAGTGTCTTATGCCTTGGGTCAGCCATGATTCGGTGGAACGATTCCCAAATCGCAAGTAGCAAAAAACCGAAATAATAGTAGCCGTAGAACTTAAAAAGCCGCTCCGGGCCGGAAAAAATAACGTAGTTGCCGCCGCAAAAAGCACCCTCAATCGGCTTTGGAACCAGCAAAAAATAAAGCCCAAAGCCGATAGCCAGCACATAACCTAAATATAAGAGCCATGTTTTTTTATCAAGTAAAGAAATCATATATATTCCTAAGATCGGTAGCATGGTAATGGAAAAAAGTCCGACCCGGGACCAGATTAACGACAAGTCTCCGGCGCAGATTTGAAATTCGGAAAGCTGGAAAAGTCCCAAAAATATCAGGGTAAACATAGCTGCCCGTCCGAATTTGGTGGTGTGATATTTGATAAAGGTGTATATAGCTAAGCCAAATTCAAGCAAAAAAGTGACCATCATCACTTCTGGCGAAAAGCAATAGAGCTTAAGAGATTTCTTATTTTTTGACTTTAATAATTCCAACTAATCCATTTTCTCTGAAAAATTTGTTTTATTAAAGGCTTTTATTTTTGACCAAATCAATATTAAAAAGCTTCTTTCTCTCAGCTAATTTCACTATTTCGACAATTAATATCGAAAAGAGCCCGAGACCGAATACGATCAGCCAATGTTCGAAAGATAGCGGAACAGTTCCCAAAATTTCATTTAATCCCGGTAAATAGACTGACCCAAAAATTATTGCGTAACCGTAAACCAGAGCTAAAAACAGGTAGGGGTTAGAGAAAAAATTCTCGAGATTAAAAACGCTTTTCTGGAGATTTCTGAATGAAAAGATTATATTCAAACTGACCATGCCGATAGATGCAAAAGCCATGGTTTGGGCCAGTGGCAGATTCCCCTGGAAAAGACTAAAGATTCCCAGCGTAGCCAAACCGATGAAAATGCTCACTGAAAAAACCATTGTTAATACCGCGGTAGAAAGTATCTTCTCTTTCTTTAAAGATTCTGGTCGAAGAGACATGATACCATTTTTAGCGACATCAAAGCCCAAAATAATATCCGGCGGACCATCGCAGACCAGGTGAATCGTTAATATTTGCACTATTGTTAGCGGCGCCGGCAGCCTAAGAATTACGGCGCCTAAGATTATAAATATCATAGTGAACGAGTTCGAAAGAATATAGGCAATCACTTTTTTAATATTTGTAAAAATCAGACGACCCTCCTCCACCGCGGCCACGATTGTTTTGAAATTGGAATCAAGTAACACCAAGTCGGCTGTTTCTTTGGCTACGTCGCTCGCCTCTCCTACCACCATTCCGATATCTGCCATTTTTAGTGCCGGAGCATCATTGACACCGTCACCGGTCATTGCCACCACCTCTCCGTTTTCCTGGAGCGCCTTCACAATTCGGAGCTTATGTTCCGGTGTTACTCTAGCAAAAATTTTTACTCTTTCGACATGTTCCTTGAGTTCTTCATCGCTTAAATTATCGATTTCCCAACCTTCAATTACGTTATCATTCCCGAATTTCAGCCCAACCTGCTCGGCAACACTCTCAGCCGTCAGCCGGTAGTCGCCGGTAATTATTTTTATTTTAATTCCGGCTTTTTGAGCTAATTTAATAGATTCGTAAACCGTCTCTCTCACCGGGTCCTTAATGCCGACCAGCCCCAAAAATTCAAAACCAGATTTTTGTTTGAGATTGCCCTCTTCTTTTATACCAACACCTATCACCCTCAGCCCTTCTCTTGCCCAGGTTTCTACTTTTTTCAGCTCTAATTTTTTCTCTACCTTACCCAACTTAGAAAAACTCAAGACGATTTCTGGCGCACCCAATAGATATGCAATCTTTTTATTTTTGATATTAACCACTGTCAAATGAAACTTTTGCTTGCTGTCGAAAGGTATCTCAAAAATATGCTTTGAGTCCTCTATCACTTCATAAGGATCACCCTGAAGCTTGTCCTTGGCAAAATCCCAAAGAGCAATTTCCATGCCGCTTTTTTGCTCATTGTTCACGATAATCGAGTCTAAGGCTCTTTCCGCGTCTCTAAAATCATCTTTTTCGACCCTCATCATGCCCTCAGTTAATGTGCCTGTTTTATCAGTACATATTACTGTTGTCGCGCCCAAGGTTTCGATCGAAACCAAGCGCTTAACCAATCCCTGACGTTTCAAGATTCGCTTCATGCCTAATGCCAGAACGATTGTAACCGCAATCGGGAGGCCTTCGGGGATTGCAGCAACAGCCAAGATTATCGAAAGCCGAAGCATATACCATACTTCTTCACCGTTTAAGAAGCCTGTTATAAATATGATGGTGCTGATTATCAGGATTATCAAAGCCAGAGTTTTAGCAAATTTGTTTAATTTCAACTGCAGGTCGGTCGGATTTTCCTTAATTTCGGCAAGTGATTGGCTAATTTTCCCAAATTTAGTTTCGACACCGATTTTTTCAACTGTAAATACCCCCTGCCCGGAAACCACAACGGTTCCCATAAAAACCGAGTTGCTATCTTTTTTGAGATTTTTTTCAACCGGCTCCTGTTCACCGGTTAGGACCGCTTCATTCACGAGAAGATTAGTGCTTTCAATAACCCTACCGTCTGCGGGCATCCTGTCGCCGCTCGCAACCACGACTAAATCGCCCGGGACGAGTTCCCTGGCTTCGATTTTAATTCTTTCACCGTTTCTGATTACGGTCGTGCTTGGCTTGACCAAACTCCTAAGAGCACGGAAGGTTTTTTCTGCTTTATATTCTTGGTAAAAACCCATCGCGACGTCCAAAAACAGCACTCCACCGGCCAAAAATGCATCGTTAAATTCCCCCAAGATCAAGGAGATAAAATACACCGCTACCAATGTATAAACCACTGGGCTTTTAAATTGAGACACTAAAACCCGAGGCCATATCAGGTCTTTCTTTTCGGTGATTTCATTAAAACCGTATTTTCCGCGTTGGCTTAATACCGCCACCGCACTTAACCCCTCCAGCATAGTTCTATTATAACCGAGAGAGTCTTGCACTCAAAACTATTACTTAGTTGTAAACACGCGGAAGGCATCCACCGCGAGCGTATTGTTTTGTGAAAGAATTTCAAAATAATATTGGGTTTTAGAAACGAGTTCGGTCAAAAGAATTTTGTGTTCACGTGTGTATTCGGTTGATTGTTTTTCGTTTTCATAAACACCAACCGCTGAACCATAATTGATTTTGGAAGTCGAAAGATGATTGGTTTGCCAGCTGATTTCCACTTCTGTTTCGGAGAGTACAGTAACTTTTACATTTTCGATTTTATTCGGCTCTTCGTTAAAAACAACTTCGTTAAATTTTTCCCAACCCAAGCTCAAACGTTTAGAAAAACCATTCTCTTCGGTTTGAACTCCCGATTCTGTTTGATTTTCGTTTTGGGCTCGTTCATTCCGGACATCATCATAATGAGCTGCAATCTGTGAGGCCCCTTGCTCAACCGCTGCAATCAAACGTTCCCAGAAATTTTTAATTCCGCTTTGTCTTTCGGCAGTTTTTTGCTCTCGATTTTGATTAAAATTGTCCCAACCGGCAGTAATATTTCCGGCTAATTCTTTAATGCCTTGTCCCAAACCGGTTGAGTACTTATCAATTTGAATTGTAAATTGGTCCAAACTGTTTTCAATCATGAGGCCGGTGCTGGTAGTCACTTTTTGTCCTGAAACAAATAATAACTGTATGGAATCGACCAAACTGTTGGCCACATTGCCGTATACCGTTGCAATCTGATGCCAAAAACTATCCCAGGCATCTTGAATTTGTCCAAACAGATTTGGCCCTGGCTCTGGTTGTGTCTTTTCTGACTCGGTTGGGGTAATTTCTTGGCTCTTTCTCGATACGGGTTCGCTTACCACGAGTTGCTGTTCTGGCTCTTCTGGTGTGGCTGGTGGCGTTACGGGAGGTGTAATGGGTGGTGTCACGGGAGGTGTTACAGGCGGCTCAACCGGAGGTTCCGGCGGCACTACCTCCGCCACTGTCAAGGCTCGGCTGTCACCAATGAGTCCGACAGTCGAAATAGTAATATTCCAAACTCCAATTGCATCATCAAAATAATAAAAACTGGCGTCCGATTGGCCGTCAATAATAGTGACCAAACTAACGCTTGCTCCGCCGGAGATAGCGCGAAATTCATAGTTCCCGGTCGAATCAGAAATAAGGTTAATATCTTGAGTACCAGATGTAGTCGCATTGCCGAATTGGTCTCTTCTTTGAACTGTGAAAGCCGTTGTCTGCACGTTCGGTTCCACCGTTGTCGGACCGGAGATTATTACTAAAACGTCTGTCACATCCGGGGTCACCGTTAGCGCTTTGGAATCGCTCGCACCCCCATATGAAGCCAAAATCGTCCAATTACCAGCCTTCTCGTCGTAATAATAAAAGTTAACGGTTGATGAACCGTCGGAAATTGTTACAAAGGCGACGGCAGCCCCGCCTGGTATAGTTCGAAATTGTTTGGCAACACCGGTAGAAGTAGATGATAAATTGACGTTTTGAGTACCTAAGGTAATCAAGTTGCCATATTGGTCCTCCCGACGGACCGTATAGAGTGTTGTAGCAACGCCGGCAACTGTTGTCGTCGGATTGACTGTTATTACAAAAACTAAGGTGCCGGGGGTTACAGTCAAGGCCTCGGAATCACCTGTAAGCCCACCGAAAGCCACGCTGACAGTCCAGGAACCGGATTTCTCGTCATAGTAATAAAAGCTTGCACTTGAAGCACCGTCAGTGATTGTAATTTGGGATATGCCGCCACCACCGGGAGTACCTCGAAATTGCTTGTTGGCACCGATTGAGTTAGATGAAAGATTAACAGTCTGAGTACCGGAACTAGTTGCGTTGCCATATTGGTCGCGCCGTTCCACCGTGTAAACCGAGGTTACTGTACCGGCCGTGGCTGAGCTTGGGTTGACGGTGATTACCAAGGTGGTTGTCGCACCCGGGCTAACTGTCAGTGTTTTTGAATCGCCGGTCAGGCCGCTGTAAGCAACGGAAATTGACCAAGGGCCGGATTTTTCGTCGTAATAGTAAAAATTGACGCTCGATGAGCCAGCGCCGATGGTTACAGAGGTCACCGTTCCGCCACCAGGTGTAGCTCGGAATTGTTTGCCTGCGCCGGTTGAGGTTGAAGTCAGATTGACTTGCTGCGTTCCACTTGTAACCAGGTTACCGTAAACATCACGGCGTTCGACCGTATAAACCGTGGTTTCGGCACCGGCATTAACCGCTGTGGGGTTCGCTGTGATGACAAGGATAGAAGTTGAGGCGGGATTTACTGTTAGAGCCTTCGAATCACCGGAGAGACCCGTGTAGGCCGCAGAAATAGTCCATGAACCGCTTTTTTCGTCGTAATAATAAAAATTAACACTTGATGAGCCAGCTCCGATAGTCACGAAAGTAATTGCGCCACCGCCCGATGTAGCTCGGAATTGTTTACCTGCGCCGGTTGAGGTTGAAGCTAGATTGACTTGCTGCGTTCCGCTTGTAACCAGGTTACCGTACATATCGCGGCGTTCAACAGTGTAAACCGATGTTTCCACTCCAGCTGTTGAAGAAGTCGGATTAACCGTGATTACCAAATTAGTCGTAGTAGACGGATTAACGGTTAAAGTTTTGGAATCACCGGCAATACCTGTATAAGCAACTGATATGGTCCAGAAACCGCTCTTTTCGTCATAGTAATAGAAAGTGGCGGTTGATGATCCGGTCTGAATTGTGACAAAGGTCACGGCAGGTCCACCGGAGGTTTCGCGGAATTCTTTTGTCGCCCCGCTGGAATCGGAGGAAAGATTCACGGTTTGAGTGCCGGTCGTCACCGGATTACCGAAGGCATCACGCCGTTCCACTGTGTAAACAGTTGTAACAACTCCAGCAGCGGTAGTGACCGGATTTGCGGTAATAACTAAATTTGTAGTAGTGACACCCGTTACTTCCAGAGCCTTGCTGTCACCGGTAAGGCCGCTCCCGGCTACAGAAATTGTCCAACTGCCAAGCTCTTCATCGTAATAATAAAAATTAGCGGTTGAATTACCGGCGGTAATAGTAACAAATGTGACGCCGGCCCCGCCGGAAACGGCTCTGAATTCTTTGGTTACACCAGTAGAATTTGATGAAAGATTAACCTGTTGAGAACCGGTTGTCGTCGTATTGCCATATTGGTCACGACGTTCAACCGTGTAAGCGGTGGTTTCGACACCGCCGGTTACCGTTGTCGGACCAGCCGTGATAACTAAATTAGTTGTAGTACCCGGATTAACCGTCAGTGTTTTGGAATCACCCGCAAGACCTGTGTAGGTCACCAAAATACTCCAACTGCCCGATTTTTCATCATAATAATAAAAATTAGCCGATGAGTTGCCGGCGGTAATAGTTACAGACGTTACACCCACACCGCCTGGCGTGGACCGGAATTGTTTGGCCCCGCCGGTTGAAGTAGAGGAAAGATCAACGGTTTGGGTTCCAGCCGTCACTAAGTTGCCGTATTGGTCCCTTCTTTCGACCGTATATACGGTGGTTTCCGCTCCAGCTGTAGTTGAGGCAGGGTTGGTTGTAATCACTAAATTAGTGGTGTTAGCAGGATTTACCGCGAGAACTCTGGAATCACCCGTGAGGCCAGTGTAGGCAATGGAAATGGTCCAAGAACCACTCTTTTCATCGTAGTAATAAAAGTTGACGGATGAGCTGCCAGCACCGATGGTTACAAGAGTTACTCCGGCTCCTCCAGGGGTGCTTCTAAATTGTTTGGCTCCACCGGTTGAATTTGAACTCAAATTCACTGTTTGAGTGCCGGAAGTAGTCAAATTGCCGTATTGGTCCCTTCTTTCGACCGTATAGACGGTGGTTTCCGCTCCGGCCGTAACCGATGTTGGGTTAACTGTAACCACTAAATTAGTCGTTGAACCAGGTGTCACGGTAAGAGCTTTGTTGTCGCCGGTTATACCGGTGAAAGCCACAAAGATATTCCAGGAACCTGATTTCTCATCATAATAGTAAAAGTTGACAGATGAGCTGCCCGCTCCAATAGTTACAAAAGTGGTTGCGCCACCACCGGGTGTGGCTCTAAATGCTTTATTTAAACCGGTAGATGTTGAACTCAAATCGACCTGTTGAGTTCCTGCTGTCACCAAGTTGCCATAGGCATCACGGCGTTCCACAGTATAAACCGTTGTTTCGGCACCGGCATTAACGGAACTTGGATTGGCGGTAATCACAAAAACTGAAGTATTGGCGGGATTAATCGTCACCGATGAGGATGTACCTGCGGTGAGTCCTGTTGGTGTGGCAGTCACGGTGTAGGCTTGGGCAGTTTTTAAGGTTAAGTTAAATGTGCCAATGCCTCCTACTAAATTAGCCGCCCCGGGATAAACGCCCTGGGCGTCCGTAGGTGTTGAAGTGATGACGGTATTATGTGTAGACCCCGAAACAAAATTATCACTGGCATCAACGGCATAAACACAAACCTTAACGGCACCCCCGGCTGCCGTGGCCGTAGGTGTGCCCGCAATAGTGACTGTGCCAGTTGGCGTCGGGCACGAAGCGCCTATTGTTGCACCGTCTACAGTTTGCCCGGTCAGCGCCGTAAGCACCTTGGTGGCCGCCAACGTAACATCTACTGTTGGAGAGGCAGCAATAGGAGTGAGGGTTGCTGGAGTATCGCTGACACGGTTAGAGACGGTAAAGGTATGGGTGCCCGGGCTCGAAGGCGCCGATACACCGCTGGCACCGCCACCTGCACCATAAGTAAAAGTAACCGTGTCGGCCGCGGCTGCACTCAAAAGACGGACTTTTACGTCTTGGCCGGAAAAAGTCGGAGTTGAATAAGGCCCTAAAAGAATATCATCGACTTTAACAACTTTGTTATCTAGCTGAGTGTTGCTGTTAATGCGAAAACCGTAAGAAACCACTGCAGTTCGGGCTGTTGAGCCGAAAGTCAAATTGTAATAAGTCCAGGTAGTGGCCGGAATGGCCGGAATGCTGATTGATTCCAGTGGTGACACCAGGGCAGCAGTATCATCATAAGAAAACTGCAAGCTGCCCGAGTTTATGCCAGCACTGGCATAAATCCAAAAACCGACACTAGTATAACTGGACCAGTTTTCTGAACCAATACCTTTATACCAAAGCTGACCGGACCCTTGAGCACCATTTCCACAAGAAACAGAGGCGCTGCCTTCATGTTTCGTCGTTGTGTCAGCCGAAGGAGCAGATGTCAGACAAGCCGTTCCAGCACTCCAGCCGGTAGCCAAATCGGCCGTGTCTTCGACTTTGGCCAACATTCCTGTGGTAGAAACAGTGGTGTAGGCAGCAGAGCCAGGAGTACCTTGTGGTGCCGTCCAACCGGCAGGAATCGAAAGCGCCACCTCACCGGAATCCATAGTTTCGGCGGCAGTGAAGGTGGTTGTAAACGTATTCCCCGTGCTGGAAACGCCTACGGAAGTAGGATTAATCGTAGCCGTACCTGATCCGTTAGCGGCATAAACAGGAGCCACGAAGGAAAATAAATATAGAAATAGGGTTAAAAAAGAGAGCACTCGAATAGCACTCTTTGTCAAAGACTTCTTTAATCCCCCCTTAAATAAATGCTTCACATATTTCAGGACAATAACTTGCCCCGCCCCCATTTCCTCTTATATTTATTATCCATTGGCGCAAAAATCAGTGTCAAGACTTATCAATTTTTTAAAAAATTTTTTCCGGACCAAAAAATCACCAAAATTTTGAACACCAATAGTAGTCAATGTGCCAGAACAGGTCTTTTTAGCTTTAAAAAGCCAAAAACAAAACGTTCTAAAGTAGTCTTTTTTGTCCAAAATTGCTGTTCAAAACCCTTTTTGCCACTAAACAAAAAATCTTTTTATTTTCTTAATTTGTCTAAAAAAATCAAAAAATTTCCGAAGAAAACGTTATTTTAAAAATGAAAAATAATCGACCCACTCTGACAAATTTGTCTGGTTTTCGACATAACCGCGATAGTCCACGGCAATGCCTTTATGGATTCCGAGGTGCAGGTGCTTTCTTTCATCGGAGGTTTCAGCGCTGCCTTCGGCGCCGAGTTCAGCCAACTTTTGTCCGGCTGAAATATTTTGACCGACCAAAACAGAACTCGTTGCCAAGGACAAGTGCCCGTAAAGCACGGTGTAATTTGCACCCTCTATATTACAACTTTGCACAATCACCCCTCCGTAACCAGAAACGGTATTTTTAACCAAAATCTGCCCGCTACAAACGGCATAAATCTCCACCGGTTCTTGGAGTTCGGCTTCCGTTACTTCAAAATCGGTTCCGGTGTGATAGCCGGTGAAGCGTTCGGGACTCACCGGCGAATTCTGAGGCGTTATATATATTCCAAAGGGTTTTTTAGTCACACGTTCACGAGCGTTTTTAATCGGCTCTAAAACAACCCGCATAACTTCGTTTGTTTCCTCGGATTCAATATTCTGCACCGCTTGAGTATTTTCCACCGTGCCGCGGTTTTCTGTGAGGGCCCGATACTTTTGATAGGTAAAAAACAAAACAAACGGTGCCGCGATCAAAATTGCCACAGCAAGTACTAAATTTCGAGTTTCACGGCTAATCATAGGCGCATTTTATCACTAAAAAACCTTGAGATTATCGGCTTTTTATATATATTTACTTTATTTTTTCTTGTTTTGGGCGAAGATTTTAGTAATTATTTCTTCAATATCAACTTCCGAGATCGTTAAATCCGCCACCGGCAATTTTTTAATAAGTTCCGCCGTGACACGTGGCACCTCTTTGCGCGGTACTTCTAGCGTAATTTTGCCATCGGTGCATTCCAGCACATGACCGAATTCCGAGGCCAGACCGCAATCCGCTTCTTTTTTGTTTTCCATAGTGACCATAATTTTTTTGTTGCGGACATAACTTCTGGTGAGTTTAGTCAGTGGACCATCAAAAACCACCTTGCCAAGGTCAATAATGATAATACGTTCGCAAAGCCGTTCAATATCCTGCATATAGTGTGAGGTAAGAATGATAGTCGTTTTGTGAAGACGGTTGTAAGTTGCCAAAAACTCCCGAATATTGTGCTGCGAAGTCACATCCAGACCAATGGTCGGTTCATCTAGAAAAAGTACCTTCGGGGAATGCAATAGTGCCACCACCAGTTCGCATTTCATACGTTGGCCTAGCGAGAGACGACGAGCCTGCACATTCACAATGTCCTTTATATCAAGGAGTAGTACCAGTTCCTTAAGCTTTTTATTGTAGTCATCGTCTGAAATACCATAAATTTCCTTCATTAAACGGAAGGTTTCCGCAGGCGGCAAATCCAGGTCAATCTGGTTTTTTTGACCTAAGACAACTCCGATTTGCTTTAAGTATTCCGGTTTTCGTTCCACCGGCACAAAACCGAGAACGCGGGCGGTACCTGAGGTCGGTTCTAAAATACCGGAGAGCATTTTGATGGTCGTGGTTTTGCCGGCGCCGTTTGGCCCGATAAAGCCCACAAATTCACCTTCAGCAATCTCGAAACTGACGTTTCTAACCGCCTTTTTAATTTTCATTTCCCGTTTAAAAAGATTTGCAAACGACCCTTTTAAACCTTCTTGTTTTTTGTAAAACTCGAATTCCTTATTCAGTTTTTTTACTTCAATCGTTTTCATCTTAACCTCCCGCC
>CAYZJN010000007.1:0-12351 GCA_964479115.1 uncultured Candidatus Saccharibacteria bacterium
TGTCCACCGTTTTAATGATTATTTCCGGTACGATGGTAAACACCATCATAAAGGAATCGCGTTTTAGCGTCAGCATTGAAGATTCCGTCAAAGCTTATGCCGCGGCCAAAACTGGCATTGATTGGGGTGCTGCCGAACTTGCCGACGAAAAAAGCACGGTAACAGACAAGATAATTACAATTGAAAAAAACGCCGCAGGTGTTTCGATTGTAACTGCCGAGGTAAAAATAGATCGCGCAACCAAAATTGTCACCAGCACCGGTAAATCTGGGTTTGTCCGACGTCGGCTTGAATACCATTCAACCACCGACTTGGGAACAGAAATAATCCCCATTAATCCTCCCCATGACACCCCAGTCGGGCCGCTGAACGAAAGCTTTACTCTTCAGTTTGATTTTTGGGGCAAACCGAATTCTTCTACTAGAGTAAATTTCGGACTCCATGACACTTCTACTATCGCTCAAATAAGCCTGCAGATAGGTACAGATAACAAACTCAATCTTCGATTTTATAATTTAAACACTGGGGAACTTCTGTATTATCCTGTCGTAACTGATCCCATTAATAAAACTCCATTCCTATGGTCCAGTAATGCAGATCCCTATCAATACCGGGCAACTATCAAATACGTAAAGGATACCTCCGTCGTTCTGACCTTACGCGAAAGAGAAGAGTATGTTGACGTTGACGGAAAAAATAGAGTGAGGTATGGCTGTGTTGCAGAGGCAACGGCCGACCTTTCCACTACAAACATAAATATCGGAACCTCCAATTCGCTTTTAACATACGGCACGAGCCCCACCACACATTCTTACATTGCCGCCGATACCGATTATGGCGACCCCTATTTAGGAGATGGTGGATATCTTGAGTTCGTGACTGGCGATGCGACTTTTATCCGTATTGACAACATTATCTTCAAGGGAAGAGTGGGTGAGGCCATACCAGTGCCGCCAGCACCAATCGAAATAAAATATCTCACAACCACAAATGCCGGCACTGGTTCGGGCACCATCACTCCAAATCCAACTAGTGATATTGGTTGTAGCGCAAGCGGTTGCGCTTACGTAAAAGATACCCTCATAACCCTGACCGCTACTCCAAGTGATGATTCTGGCTTTACGGGTTGGTCAGGCGGCGGTTGTTCAGGAACAGGAAGCTGTAGTTTGATGTTAACCGATAATACAAACGTTACAGCAACCTTTACGAAAAAATGGATTCCGGGCGTCAGCGGCAGCCCTATGGCAGGTAAATTTGTATATTATAAAGACCTAGATAGCAAAAAGATTTGGAGCAGTATATCAACTTCTTGCCCGTCTGCGTCTGATGGTAGCAGACCATGCCAAATAGGCCTAGATGCAAATTATCCACTTAAACCTGTTCTCGTTAGCCCACAAATTTATCCCGCAATACCCCTCAGAGACTATGATGCTCAAAATGCCTGTAAAGCACTTGGGGGTCGTTTGCCAACTTCTATCGAGCTCTATTCAATTTATTTAAATAAGACTAATTATGGCAATAATTTTTCTGCCGATATAAGTTGGAGCAGATACTGGACAGCTACTCAAGGTACTGCTGATGGAGCTGCTGTTTTTGTCATGCTTACCAATGGTTCTATTCAACCTAATGGTACTAAGACTGCCAATAATTTTGTTCGTTGTATTAAATAAGTTATTTATTCGAGTGAAAAGCTTTATGTACTTCGCGTAATTGTTGGTCGGTCACATGGGTGTACATTTGGGTTGTTGTGATGGAAGAATGGCCCAACATTGCTTGTACGCTGCGGATATCTGCGCCGTTAATTAAAAGATCGGTTGCAAATGAATGACGCAGCATGTGAGGCGTTACTTTTTTTACAATTCCCGCTTGTGCGGCATATTTTTGAATAATTCTTTGGATGCTCCTTGGGGTCAGCCGCATAAATTCACCCTCGCCTGTTTCTTCTTTAGTGCCTCCAAAATGAATAAAAAGTGGTGTAAAGCTGTCGGCTCGTTCCTTAAGATAAGCCGAAATTGCTCCTTTGGCCGAATCAGAGAGAAACACAACGCGATCTTTCTCGCCCTTACCCCGAATAGCAAATTCTCCACGGGTTAAATTAATTTGGTTACGATCTAGTTTACAAAGTTCACCTACCCGAAGACCGGTTGAAAAAAGCGTTTCCAAAATCGCCTCGTCTCTTTTGGCGATTTCCGGTTTCTGATTAAATTTCCGCGGTGCTGCAAGTAGTGCTTCGATTTCACGCGCATCCAGAAACCCAATCTGCTTTCGTTTGGCGTCAATTAGCTCAATTTTTTCGGGAGCCAAGGATTCAATGTCTCGTTTGGATAGGTATTTTAAAAAAGCACGAATGGCAATTAAGTGATAATTTTGAGTTATTTTCTTCATCTGTTCGCCGTCATTTCCGTCTAGTCGATTCAGATAAAGACGATAAGCGCGTAATTTATCGGGAGTGATATTTTTTGGTGTAACCTTGCGGCTTTTACCATCCGCTAAAAACTCATAAAAACGCTCTAGATAGTGCTCGTAATTACGGATTGTTAGTTCTGAGTGGCCGCGCTCAATTTCACAATATTCCAAAAAGTCTTGTATTAATTCTTGTAAGTCCATATTTATACTCCTCTAATATTGTACGACACAACCCTACATTCGCAAAACATCCACCACTACACTAATATATATTAGTGTAGTGGAACCGTTAAGCCTGACTGTGATAGAATAAACAAGTTATGAATATCTTTTGGTCTATCTTAATGGGCTTAGCCCAAGGACTGGCGGAGTTTTTCCCCGTTTCTTCTTCGGCACATTTGGCCTTAATCCCCTGGATATTTAAAATTTCCGATCCGGGCTTAGCCTTTGATATTGCCTTGCACGCCGGCACGCTTTTTGCCATTATTTTTGCCCTCAAAGACGATTGGGTTAAAATCATTAAAAATCTGGGACAAACAACATACAATTTTGAAAAAAAGCTGGCGTTAGGCTTGATTATTACCACCATCCCGGGCGTTTTGGCCGGTTATTTTTTGGAAGGCAAAGCCGAAAGTATCTTCCGACATCCCCTAGTCACCGCCTCAACTCTAACAATTTTCGGCATAATCCTATATGCAGTTGACCGCTTTGCCAAAAAAACGGAGAAAATTGAGGCCATTAATCCTTCGAAGGCGCTATATATCGGCCTCTGGCAAGCCATTGCTATCGTGCCGGGCGTTTCCCGCTCTGGAGCAACCATTGCCGGCGGACGAGCAGCCGGATTTTCCAGAGAAACCGCAGCCAAATATTCTTTTCTGGCGGCTCTACCAATCATTTTAGGTGCCACTGTTTATGGACTCAGAGACATCCCGTTCGCTGAACTCTTTTCTATTACTTGGATTGTGGGTTTTTTGGCTGCTCTTGTGTCTTCTTTTTGGGCCATTAAGTTTCTCCTCCGATATTTAAAAACCAATAATTTTAATGTCTTTGTGCTTTACCGTTTCGCTCTGGCGATAGTTGTGATAATCTTATATCTGCTGAGGAATTAATGACCGCTTTAATAGACTTTATTATTCACATCGACAAGCATCTTGTCTCCATCATTGATAAGTTTGGCGTTAGCTCTTATGCCATTCTGTTTTTAATTATTTTTTGCGAAACAGGACTCGTGATTACGCCGTTTTTACCAGGCGACTCGTTGCTTTTTGCTGCGGGCGCTCTGGCCACGGTTGGAGGATTTAAAATCGGCTGGTTATTTTTGACGCTTTTTGCTGCCGCCATTATCGGTGATTCCTCCAATTACTGGATCGGTCGAAAATTAGGAGTCAAAGCTTTCCGTAAAATTCCGCTTTACAAAGAAGAATACCTGGATCAAGCCAAGGAATTTTACCGGGAACACGGCAAAAAAACCGTTATTTTAGGTCGTTTTATGCCTATTATCCGTACTTTTGCACCCTTTGCCGCCGGTATCAGTCATATGGATTACAAACTTTATTTAATTTATAGCATCCTGGGCAGTTTTATTTGGGTTTCACTTTTTACTTTTACCGGCTACTTTTTCGGCAACATCCCTTGGGTTAAAGAAAATTTCTCGATTACAATTATGGCAATTATCTTGATTTCCTTTATTCCGGCTGTTTATCATTATTTTAAAAATAAGAAGAAAAATGAAAATCGAAAAAAAAGTTCTAAGTAACGGCGTCAAAATTTTTGGGATCAATAACCCAAATATAAATTCCGTATCAATACACTATGGCTTTAGAGTCGGCTCAAGACTTGAGGAGAAAAACTATTCTGGTATTTCTCATTTCTTAGAGCATATGACATTCAAGGGATCTAAAAAATATCCAACTCACAAAATAATATCAAGGGCCCTTGATTCAATGGGGGCTGTCAATAACGCAGAAACCGACAAAGAATACACCCAATATTATGCACAAGTACTTGCAAAATATTTTGAACCAGCACTCGACATAATCGCCGACACCTGTTTAAACCCCTTAATTGATGCAAAGGAGCTCGAAAAAGAACGAGGGACCATAATAGAAGAGTTAAATTTTTATGACGCTAACCCTATTTCGAATATAAGCCATAAAGCAGAAAGAACATTATGGGGTGATAATTCTCTGGGTTGGGACACGGGCGGAGAAATAAAATCAGTTAAGAATATCGACGCCGAAACAATGAGAAATTATCACGCCAATTATTATACGGGTGAAAACTTATCAGTTGTTGTATATGGAAAACTACCTAAAGATTATCAAGAACAAATTGAGAAAACCGTAGCTCAACTCAAAAGAGGTAACGACACCACCTGGGAGTATCCCGGCATAAATACTAAAAAGGGAGAAGTTTATTATAAAGATACTGAACAAACAATGGTTGCCGTCACTCTTCCCACATATCCCCTGAAAGACGAGAGAAGATTGGCATCGAAATTGCTCGCCATGATTTTGGGTGGTTATATGAGCTCACGATTGTTTATTGAAATTCGCGAAAAACGGGGCTGGGCATATGCCGTTAGCGCTTTTTCTGCGCCATACACAGATACAGGGATTTTTGGTGTAATAGCCGGCATTAGAAATGATAAAGTTGAAGAGAGCGTTAGCTTAATAAAAAGCGAACTCCTTAAAATCGCAAATGATTTGACTCAAGAAGAAGTCGATCGAGCAAAAGGTGCCCTCCTTGGTTCACGAGAAATTAATCTCGAAAATTCCGATGTAATGTCAAACTTTCTAACTCTGCGCGCAATTTTATCAGGCGAGCCGGAAGACCCCTCAGTTGAATACACAAAAATTGAAAAAATAACGAAAGATGACCTCGTAAAGGCAGCGAAGGAACTTTTTAAAACAGAATTGATGCATTTTGCGATAATCGGACCCTTTAAAGATAAAGAAAAATTTGCTAAAATACTCGCCTAAAGGAGAAGTATGAATAAACACATTGAAAGAACTTTAGTATTACTCAAGCCGGATGCTGTCGAAAGAGGCTTGGTTGGTGAGATAATCGCCCGTTTTGAGGATGCCGGATTCAAGATTATTGCCATGAAACTCATCAAAGCCGACAAGGAATTAGCTATGAAGCATTATGACGAGGATGTGGCCAAAAGGCGAGGTGAGGCTGTTAGAAAATATAATGTTGATTTTATTACCTCCGGCCCGGTTCTCGCGATGGTTATTGAGGGGATTAGAGCGATAGATAATGTTAGAAAATTCTGCGGCACCACAGAACCGACATCCGCCTTGCCCGGTACAATTCGCGGTGATTATTCTCATGTTTCTTACGGTTATTGTGACGACATGAAAATCGTCGTCAAAAACGTTATTCACGCCTCCTCTGATCCTATTTTCGCCAAACAAGAAATCAACCTTTGGTTTAAACCAACCGAATTAGTTGATTATACAGTTGTTCACGAAGTTCACACCAGGTAGACTATAATAACATTGTACGCAACGCGCCCTCGTAGCTCAACGGATAGAGCGATTCCGTCCTAAGGAAGAGGTTGGGGGTTCGATTCCCTCCGAGGGCGCCAAAACTATTGCTAAAGGAAAGCCAAAATAATAAGATAAGAATAACAAAAGCAATAATTGGAGGGATTTATTTATGAAGCTGAAATTACCTAAAATTAAACTGCCAAAAAAGGCAGCCAAGCCCAAGAAGACTCCCGAGCAAGAGACTGAGGGCGCGGAAAATACCGCCGAAATTACTGCCCCCCAAACGAAGGGGCGCAAAACAAGCCTCGGGAAAATGATTATTTACGGGCTGCTGGCGCTGTTGCTGATTTTTCTGACCACTTTCGCAGTTTTGATTTACGGTTTTAAAAATGAGTCAACTATTGTACGTGGCGTTTCCAGAGTCGTGCCTTATCCGGCAACGATTATCAGCGGAAGAATTGTTTTGATGAAAGATTATTATGATCAGCTGGAAGTTCTTAAGAATTACTATTCCAGCTTTAAGAGCGTCGATTTCAATTCGCCCGAAGGAAAAACCCAACTGGCTGAAATACAAGCTGAGGTCATGAATCGGCTTACCGAGGATGCCATCGTTTCTGTTGAAGCTAAAAAAGCTAAAATTACACTCTCCAAAGATGAACTTGATAATTCCTTTAACGAATTGGTCAAATCTAATGGTGGCACTAAGGCTTTTTCAGAAATCTTAAGCAAATTCTACGGCTTAACGGCTGATGAGTTCAAAAGTATGATTTACAAACCCAGAATGCTACGTGAAAAATTGGCCGAAAAAATCAACTCCGAAGAATCAGTCACTGGAGCCGCCAAAGCTAAGGCCGATGAAGTCTATGCCAAAGTAAAAGCCGGTGAAGATTTCGCCACGCTTGCTAAAACCTATTCACAAGATCCGGGCACAGCCGCAAACGGCGGTGACTTGGGCTTTTTCGGTAAGGGCAAAATGGTTCCTGCTTTCGAAGAAGCCGCTTTTGCGTTAGCCGTCGGCAGTTATTCCGAACCGATGCGCACAGTTTATGGCTATCACATCATAAAAGTAACCGAGAAAAAGGGCGAAGAAGTTCGCGCTAGCCACATTCTGATCAAGGTTCGCGACTTTAATGAATGGCTTGCCGAAAAGAAAACCGAATATCAAGGCAGTAAAATCTGGGGTATTTTTCCGAAGATTATGGTCGCCTACAAAATAAGCAAATAGACCCACATAGAAAAATGGCCTCAACACGGGGCCTTTTTTCTTTTCCAGAGAACCGTTTTATGCTAAAATATCTCCGCCAAAATAAACGCGTGGGTATAGTTTAGTTCCGCCAAAGGCGGATAAAGTCCAAATGCGAGTGTAGTACAATGGCAGTACGTCTGCTTCCCAAGCAGAAAACAGGAGTTCGATTCTCCTTACTCGCTCCAGGCCAGCGTAGCTCAGTGGTAGATTTACCCGCCGATATAGCTCAGTGGTAGAGCAGTCCCTTCGTAAGGGAAAGGTCGTCGGTTCAAATCCGACTATCGGCTCCAGGATTAGGCGGGGCAATGCCTTTCCGCCAATGGCGGATAAACTCCAAGCAGAGGTCGTGGGTTCGACTCCCACCGCTGGCTCCAGATACTCTTGTAAGAACAGCTAAACCGTGCTAAAATAAGTTCACAATGAGTTTAGAAAAAGAAGACAAATCCAAAATCGTTAAAGAACTTGCCACCAGCAAGAATGATACCGGTTCACCGGAAGTTCAAGTCGGCATTTTTACTGAGCAAATCAAGAAATTAACCGATCATCTCAAAAAGCACAAAAAAGATGAACATTCACGTCGTGGTCTTTTGAAAATGGTCGGCAAAAGACGCCGTCTCTTGGATTATCTTAAGCACAAAAATGCCGAAAGATATGATTATTTAGTTAAAAAGCTAGGCCTAAGGAAATAAAATGTCAGAAGATTGGGGCTGGTAAAAAATATTATTAATTTGGGAGCAGAGCAGGGAGTAGTCACCTTCTCACCCTGTTCCCAAACGGGAAAAGAACTCTCTCTGGAAAGGAATGTATGAAAAAATTAGGCGAACTGTCTGTTTCCGCTGAAATTAGTGGAAAAGAATTTGTTTTGGAGACTGGGAAATTAGGAAAACTGGCCACCGGTTCTGCCGTTTGTCAGCTTGGTGATTCGGTTGTGCTCGCTAACGTTGTGGTTTCTGAGAATGTTGACGAAGATAAGGATTATTTTCCGCTAACGGTCGATTTTGAGGATAAGTGGTATGCCACAGGAAAAATTTCCGGGTCCAGATATATTAAAAGAGAAGGACGTCCATCCGAGCTTGCAACCCTTCGTTCCAGAATGATCGATCGTTCGATAAGACCGATGTTCCCAAAGGGTTACATGAACGAGATGCAACTTATCGTGACTCCGCTCTCACTTGATATGTCTGTGGACCCTGTGGTTATGGGGATAACAGCCGCTTCAACCGCCTTAATGCTCTCTGGTGCTCCATTCGAAGGGCCCTTGGGCGCGGTTCGTGTTGCCCGCATTGACGGTAAAATCATATTCAATCCAAGCTACGAAGAAACTGAAAAGGGAGATGCTGATATTTTGATTGTCGGCACCAAAGACGCTATCACTATGATAGAAGCTTCGGCCAATGAAATTCCGGAAGGTGATTTTGTGCAGATTATTGATCACGCCCACGAAGTGATTAAAGAAAATATTGCCCTTCAAGAAAAACTGCTTGCCCAAAAAGAAGTTAAAAAACAATCCTTCAAATTGGTAACCCCTTCTGAAGAATTGATTAAAGAAGTAAAGCATTTTCTCTCAGATAAGCTCGGAGCTGCTGTTCGTCATGAATCAAAAATGACCCGTCGCGATATTCTAGCTGATCTTGAAGATACCGTTTTCGAACATTTTTCCGAAAAATATGACGAAAGCGAAATTCGGGTTTGCTTCGATAAAGCCATTAAAGAAGAGGTGCGCCGCAGTATCCTAGAAGAAGGTACTCGCCCCGATCATCGCAAATTTGATGAAGTTCGTACTCTTTCGGCCGAAGTCGGCATTTTACCGCGAACTCATGGTTCAGCTATCTTTAACCGAGGTGAAACCCAAGTGCTTTCAATCACTACCTTAGCTTCGCCGGGTAAAGCGCTGGTTGTTGAAAGCATGGATCAAGACGGCGAAAAATACTTTATGCATCACTATAATGACGCCCCTTTCGCATATGGAGACATTGGCCGACTGGGGCCAGGCAGACGCGCCGTCGGACACGGTTATCTGGCTGAGAAAGCTCTTTCGGCTATCATGCCGGCACACGAAGACTTTCCCTACACTATTCGTATAGTTTCTGAGATTATGTCTTGTAACGGGTCTTCCTCAATGGGAGCAATTTCTGCTGCCTCACTTTCGTTGGCTGATGCCGGTGTACCAATAAAATCGCACGTTGCCGGTATTGCCATGGGATTAGTGACAGAGGACGGCACTCTATCGAAAAAATACGAAATTTTAACCGACATTCAAGCCGCTGAAGACTTTGCCGGTGATATGGACTTTAAAGCCGCCGGTACCAAAAAGGGCTTAACTGCCTTTCAATTGGACATCAAAATCAAGGGTCTAAACGTTAAATTCATCGAAGAATCTCTTAAACGTGCCCGAACTGCCCGCGAGCAGATTCTGGATGTCATGGAAAAAGCGCTACCGGAGGCACGCAAAGAGCTCTCGGAATACGCCCCGCGCCTAACTACGCTTCATATCAATCCGGAAAAAATCAAAACCATTATCGGTAAGGGCGGAGAAATGATTAATAAAATCACGGCCGAATGTAACGTTGAAATTGATATTGAAGATGATGGCACGGTTGTAATTGCCGCTGTAAACGGCGACAACGCCCAAGCTGCTGTTGATTGGATTAAAGGACTAACCGACGAACCAAAAGTCGGTCAAATCTACGACGGAAAAGTAGTTAAAATCATGGATTTTGGTGCTTTTGTCGAATTTATGCCCGGTCAAGAAGGCTTGGTACACATCTCGCAAATTTCTGACCAAAGAGTAGAAAAAGTTACCGATGAGCTCAAAGAAGGCCAAGAAGTTAAGGTCAAACTGACCGAAATCGACTCACAAGGTCGCAAGAATCTTTCTATCAAAGCTGCAAAATAGAAAAACTAAAAAGAGACGCTCTCGGGCGTCTCTTTTGATATAATCAAAATATGAAAATAGCAGTTGTTTCTGACATCCATGATAATTGGGCTAATTTGGAGCAATTTTGTCTTCAAATTCGAGAAATGGATGACATTAAAGACGTGATTGTTTGTGGGGATATCGCAGCGCCACTAACGCTCGAGAAAATTAGCCAGAATCTATCGGATAAAAAGATATATGTCGTACCCGGTAACGTCGACGGCGATATTGAAGGTCATCAAAAAATAGCGGATGACTCCAACAATATTACTTTTTTTGAGCATACCGGCACGGTTGAACTTGACGGTAAAAAAATTGCCTTTACCCATAAACCAAACGATGCCGAAAAGCTGGCCAAAAGCGGTAAATATGACATCGTTTTTTACGGCCATACCCACAAGGCATGGGAGGAAAAGGTCGGTAAAACCATTCTTTTGAATCCGGGCGAACTAACATATTTTTTTTACACTCCGACCTACTGCATCTATGATCTCGCCAAAATGAAGGGTAAATTAGTTCTTTTATATAAATAATTCTGCTAAAATTAATTCGTCCAGAGTTCTCAAATCCCCACCCCCGGTCAAAATTATTTTTTAATAATTAATTTGGAGTTCGCATGAATTCTAGTAACAAAGTTACAGGCCTCGATCTCAAAATTACCGAAAACAATCTTGTTTATAGAAAGACTGATTACCGGCCGGCTGTCGATTGGGAAAAAACGCTCGAAGCTGGCAGTTATGCTTATAAAAATCCTGAATCCGATTTGAAAACACTTTATTTCGGTGCTCGTTATATGGAAAAAACTGCCGATGAAGACCTTATCAAAAACCATGATTTGATGATTGATGCCACCGTGATTAACCCGGGCAAAGTTGGCGAAGAATATGTTAAAACGGTTGGCCACTATCACGGCATCATTCCCGGATTGATTATTTCTTATCCCGAAGTTTATGAAGCAATTTCCGGTCAGTTTGAATATTTGCTTCAAAGTACACCCGACAGCGAGGGTAAAGTGGACGTTATCTGGGTTTTGGCCGAACCGGGCGAAAAGGTGATTATGCCGCCAAATTGGGGTCATGTGAGCATGAATGTCGGCAAAGATCAGGCGCTAGAAGTTGATGTTCAAAAAAAAGACAACCCTGATGCTTCTGATTACTCATTATTTAAAGAAAATAAAGGTGGGGCATTTTATCGCACAGAAACAGGGCTTGTGGCCAATGACAATTATCAGATTAATTCCATTCGTATCGTCCGCCCGAAAGAAAAACCGGAATGGGGAATCGTTAAAAACAAATCACTTTATCAGTCGGTAGTCGAAAGCCCGGACAAATTCGACTTTTTGGTTCATCCTCAAAATTATAATTTTGATATTAGTGAGCTTTTTACCGAAGTTGACGAAAACACCCATTCTAAATATTTGAAATAAACCATCACAAATTTAGCTACGCAAAGCCATAATTTTTTAGTATAATTGCCACCGTGTTTTCCAAAAGTTAAAATCTGTCGATTTTAACTTAGAGGAGAAATTACGATAGATTTAAGCAACGAAAGTTGCGATAATCGTTAGTGAATTTCGACGAGGAGAGGTCGCATAGTCCGGCCTAGTGCGCACGCTTGGAAAGCGTGTATACTCGCAAGAGTATCGAGGGTTCGAATCCCTCCCTCTCCGCCAAAAAATGATCAATCAAAAAGTTTTAATCATAACCGGACCAGGTGGTTCGGGAAAATCCACATTAGCCAATCTTGTAGCTAAAAGGTGCGGGTATTTTTTAGTTGATGGCGATGAGCTGGACACTGAATTTTTCCCTCACGGTAAACAATGGCTACCAGAAAATGCAGAAAACCTAAAAAAATCACACAATAAAATATTTAGTTTTGTAAAAGATAATTTCAAAAATGGTAGGAATATCGTTGTTGATTATATTATTTTTGGTGATTATCAGAATTTTTTTAAAAAATTCAAAAATGAATTTGGCAAAAATCTTGAAATTAAAATTTTATTTCCAAGCACGCAAGAAACCATCAAGAGAGATCGGGAAAGGTCTTGCTGGACAACCGGTGTCGATAGAATAAACGCCGTGCGGAAAGAATTAGAAAACATAAAAAATTATATTGGTGACGAAAATTTTATTGACACAACGATACAAACGCCAGAAGAAACATTTGAAATAAATTATCATGGTCTAGGCCGATTGGTACACGAAGCTATGAGATTGAATTCCAAAATAAAAATACATCAAGCATCAACCAGTGAAATGTTCCACCAACACCCAAACACACCCAACACA
>CAYZJN010000008.1:0-12000 GCA_964479115.1 uncultured Candidatus Saccharibacteria bacterium
AACAAAAAATGTATGTCTAGTGCACGACTAACTAGTCAAAAAGATTTTACTTATGTGATGCTGAAAAGACATGGCCTAAGTACTCCTCAGTCAGTATTTTTCTACAAGGATTCCTATAAGCCCGGGACGGTAATTAAGAAACTCGAAGCACTAAAATACCCAATCTTTGTAAAGGATTTATCGGGATCAAACAGCCTTAATATATTCCCTAATGTCCCAGACAAAAAAACTGCTGCAAAAATAATCGAAAATGAAATCAAAAGAGGCCGCAATGTATTGGCGCAAAACTCAGTATATGGAAAGGAATATAGACTGTTGGTTTTGGGGGAAGAAATTATCGGTGCGCTTGAAATGAGACCACCGCAGGTTATTGGCGATGGAGAATCAACCGTCAAAAACCTAATCATCAAAAAACAACGAAAAACTGAAAAAACTACTTCCTTCGATAAGTACTTAGATGTAATACTCAAAATGCAGGGCTATAAACTAGACTCTGTTCTTGAAAAGAATAAGTCCATTTATATTAAAGGTAATTCTGCGCTGGCCGAAGGTGGTGAAAGAGTTGATGTAACCAACAAAGTGCACGACGAAGTCAGACGGGTGGCTGTTCGGGCGGCTGATACGGTCGGTAAACATTTGGTTGGGATAGATATGATGTGTGACGATATATCATTGCCTTTAAGCAAGCAGGAATATCATATCATTGAGATTAATGGCAAGCCGGATATTTATATCCACTATAATCCTGAACACGGTAAAACACAGGATGTTGTTAAAAGAATAATCCGATATATTTTAAAGAATAAATTATATTAATATTCTCGGATAAAGGTACGTTTGGCTATCGGGACATTTGTCTTTATTAAGACTTTCTTGTCTTTTTGTCCGGGGCTAACAACCGATATTTCTTTACCTTGGTCTTTTAGGAACTCAATTTCGAAAATAGTGTTGCTGGTTGGGGTAAGAAGTTCATATTTTTGGCCAGATTCGATTTTGTTTTTGACAACAACTTCTGCCCAGCCGTCTTTCCCAACTCTTTCAACATAACCGACATATTTTTTACCGTATAACGGTTGACGGGAATTATAGGTTTCACCTTCCTTTGCCTGCCCCAAAAGAAATCCGGTAGTGTAACCTCGGTGGGCAAGCTGTTCGAGTTCTGTTTTTAAAATCCTTTTTTCTTTTGAATTATATTTACCGTTATTGAGTAAATTTAGTGCGCAAGAATAAGATTTAGCGGTAAAGGCGACATAGTAGTCGGTTTTGTTGCGACCTTCAATTTTAAGCGCGTCCACACCGGCTTCGGCCAGTTCATCAAGGTGCTCAATCAAGCACAAATCCTTGGAGCTCATTAAATAAGAACCTTTTTCATCCTCTTCAAGCTGGAAGAATTCGCCGGGGCGGGTTTCTTCCTCGAGATAAACATTATAATTCCAACGGCAAGGTTGAGCGCACATGCCTAAATTAGCGGGCCGGCCAGTTAAATAGGCGCTCGAAAGACAACGTCCAGAATAAGAAATACACATGGCTCCGTGTGCAAAGACCTCAAGTTCCATTTTAGGTGCTGCCTTTTTGATCATCTTAATATCGGCGAGCGTGGTTTCACGGGCGAGCACAATTCTCTTAACTCCTTGTTTGTGCCAAAATTTAACTGATTCCGAATTCAAGGTATTGGCTTGAGTGGAAAGATGAATCGGGATTTGTGGCGCCACTGTTTTTGCTAGATTAACGATTCCTGGATCGGCAATGATAAAGGCATCCGGTTTGAGCGTGGCAATGGTTTTGAGATCTTTTTTTATCACCGGCAACATCGCTTCGTAAGCAAAAACATTAAAGGTAACGTAAATTTTCTTTTTTAAGGAATGGGCGAGTGCTGTCGCTTTTTTCAAATCGGAAATCGAAAAATTAATTTCGGCTTTACGAAGTGAATGACGCGAAAGTCCAGCATAAACTGCATCCGCGCCATAAAGAAAAGCAATTTCAACGCGGTGCAGATCACCGCCGGGTAAAACAAGCTCGGGAATTTTATTTTTAGGCTTCATAGCGCAGAAATTATACCATGATATTGTTTTTTCTTATAGGGTGTATAATGTATTTATGAAGGGGGAAATACAGAGCGTGCTCTAAGTCCAGATGGCTTAGAGCTCTTTTAATTCTCCAAGCACCTTCGAAAGGGGTGATTGCCGTGCTGCCGTTCGCGAGACGACCTATCCAACAATCTACCGTGAGCCAAGCCCAGAATCATCCCAAACCGCCTCACAACAACTCTTGCCAGCAATACAACAGTCTTGTTTGCTGGGAGGTTTGTCGCCGGCCAGGCGGACCGTTTAGGGACTGCCCGGGAACACGCGTGTTGGTTTTCACAGAGTACGTCTAGCGGCGGTTCCTGCGGCTCGAGCCAGTAATTACCTCTTATTTGGATCCCCGTGGTAGCGCCTAAGGCGCTCCTCGTCCAGATAATGTAACTACTGGCTCTGTTTTTTTTCTAGAGGCCTTAGAAAACTATTGACAAAATTAGATAGTTGTGATATATTGTAAAGTCATCTTCGAGAAGGGGATGAAGAATATCAAAATTTAAATACATTTATCCGGCTGGGGATGTGCCAAACGAGTTGTGAAGGACGCGTACCGCGTCAAATAAAGCGGGATACATCAATTTTGATCCCATGGCTTCTTCGCTTCCACTTGAGCCTTCCCCGGCTCTTATAATGATATTTTTTGACAAAGGCATGTTATCTGGAGATTGCGGATTCGTACCCTTTCCCCGGAGCTTGCCTTTATCAAAGAACATCATTGTTTGTTCAAAATTACATTTACAAAATTTTAAAACGGGAATATAATCACAGCACTATGACAGTATTAAGCGTAAGCTACAAATCATTTTGGTCCAGATATCTAGTCTTTATTTTGATTGGCGTTGTTCTGATTGCCGGAACAATTATCGGTATTTATAATTATCAAAAAAATATTGTCGACAAGAAAGAACCGAAAGTTGAAATTTACAAACCTTCTGATGGTCAAGAATACACCGATAATCAAATTGTATTGGAAGGCAAGACTGAGCCTAAAAGTACGGTCAAAGTGAACGGCAAAGAAGCTACTGTTGATAAAAAAGGTAATTTTGCTGCTGAAGTAATCCTTAATGAAGGTACCAACGTTGTCACGGTTGAAGTAACCGAAAAGAACGGTAAAAATCTAATTGTAGAAAGAAAAGTAGTTAGAATAACTCCGGAACCGATTGCTACTGATGCGACTGGGGCAAGCCCCACCGTTTCCGCAAACGGAACTTTAAACAATTCCGGACCGGAAAATTTTTGGCTACCCGAGGCTTCAATGTTGGCAGCTGCAGGAACAGCTTTTATCGCTTCCAAAAGACGATTATCCAAAATTCAAAAAGGTCAAATTTAATCTAATTTAGAGCCTTTAAACTCTGGGTAGCCGCGCAGGAATTCTGCTGCGGTTACTTTGTTTTTGCCTTCAAGTTTAAGAAAGCCGGGGATAATCACGCCGTTTTTAGTCCCAATTAAAATTTCGTCGCCATGAGTAGTCACTTTGCCGGCTTCAAGCGGTAAATCGGTCATTTTGATATCATAAAAATCAATTTTTTTACCGTTCCAAAAACCATAAATACCAGGCCAAGGTTGAAAAGCACGGGACATTTTTTCGATTTCTGGGGCCTCTTGCTCATGCCATTTTACGTGGCCGTCTTCTTTTTTAACCATTTTAGTGTAAGTGGCAGCAGTATGATTCTGTGCTTGAGGCTTAATTTGACCGGATAGGAATTCCGGCAGCGTTTTAAGCAACAACTCTGCACTAATGTTGGTTAATGTTGCAGTTAAATCCGGGGTGTTTTCTTTGCCGGTTAGAGGATATTCTTTTTGTGCCAAAACATCACCTTCGTCCATTTTTTCATCCATCAACATAATTGTGATGCCTGTTATTTTGTCACCGGCAAGAATCGGCCCGGAGATGGGGGCCGGACCACGATATTCATGTAAAAGAGAAGGATGAACATTAATGGCACCGAATTTGGCGGCCTCGAGCGTTAATTTGGTAATTATCATGCCAAAAGCGGTCACAACAATCAAATCGGGCTTCTCGGAAACGACAAATTTCTCGAGTTCCAATTTATTTTGAGGCTGAAAAATTCTCAAGTGGTGTTTTTCGGCCAGTAATTTTACCGGTGATTTTTCCGGTTCACCGTGACGGCCTTTGGGTTTATCGATTCGAGTAACGACGGCATTAATTTGATAACCATCATCGATAAGGGCTTGCAAAATTCGGGCACCGATTTCGGGCGTACCCATGAAGATAATTTTAGAGTTCTTAAATTTTTGTTCTAACATATAAATTACTTTGTAAGGTTGCCGTCTTTTGTCAATCGATAAAGTTCGTCACCTTCAACGTGAGAAGTGAAAAGTCGGCCGTTCATATGATCAATTTCGTGTTGTAAAATTCGCGCCAGCAATCCTTCGGCTTTTATTTCGATTTTCTTGCCGGAAAGATCAAGCCCGCGGACTTTAACTTTTTCATAGCGCTTAACTTTGCCGTACTTTTGCGGCACCGAAAGGCAGCCTTCCATATCTTCGATATATTCGCCGGAACCTTTAACAATTTCCGGGTTAACTAGTCCATAATATCCACCCGGTTTTTCGGGCTCCCTGATTACGGTTAAACGTAATGGAACTCCAACTTGGATTGCGGCAATGGCCACCCCGGATTCGTGTTCTGAACCATAACTGAACATCGTCTCGGCCATATCGGCGGCCAGTTTTTTAATGGAGCCATCAATAATATTTATTTTTTTAGATTTTTCGGACAGAACCGGGTTGGGGGAAGTAACGACTTGAAGTTTCATAATGTGCTTATTTTATCATCTTTTCAGCTTGGCGTTAAGTTCAAAATACTGTTTTCAAACTCGAGATTTGATAAAATGAAAATATAATAAATAATGATATCCCGACGCTTACGGTCGGGATGGGGCAAAGCCCAGGAGTATTATGAAAAATTTTATAAAATTTATTAGAAAACAGGGTGTGGCCGGATTGGCCGTTGGTTTTATTCTGGGTGGCGCAGTTTCCAAATTAGTCGCAGCCTTAGTAGAAGACATAGTCAACCCGATTTTAAGTGTAGCTCTGGGAGCAACCGATAATCTTCGAGACGCAACCTTAAGGTTAGGCGAAGTAGCAATTAAATGGGGTGATTTTCTTTCAATTACCATTGATTTTATAGTTATCGCCGCCGTTGTCTATCTCTTGGTTACGGTTTTAAGGCTAGACCGTCTAGATGTAAAAGAAGAAGAAAAGAAATAAATTTGTATCAACTGCTCTTGCGCTTAAAATGCTAATTGTTATAATGGCGGAGAAAAAGGAGCGCTTATGGAAAAAAAGCTTTATAAATCAAGCACAAATAAAATTGTTGATGGTGTTTGCGGCGGTTTAGGTGAATATTTTAACGTTGACCCGGTAATTGTAAGGATTGTCTTTGTGATTTTAATCTTTTGGGGCGGTGTCGGAATTGTTTTATATATTATCGGAATGTTAATTATTCCGGAATCACCGGAAGCAAAAAAGGAGAAGGAAATGGCAGAAAAATTAAAGAAGGATGCAACAGAAATAGGCAAAAAAGCCAATGCTGCTGCTCAGCAAATTGCCGCGGAAGCCAATAAAAAATTCGGTAACAAAAATGGCGCACAGGTTTTTGGTTTGATATTGATTGGTTTAGGGCTTTTCTTTATGCTCCAAACAGTTTTCCCCTGGATTGATTTCGGGAATTTTTGGTGGCTTATACTTATCGGTCTTGGCGTAATGTTGCTACTGACCGCCAGAAAGGAGTAAAAATGCGATATTTTTGGGCGTTTGTACTGATACTTTTCGGCGTAGCGGGCTTGGGAGCAAATGCTGGATGGTGGGATTCTTCGATGATCGGTAAGTTATTTATGTTTTGGCCATTGATTCTTGTCTTTTGGGGTGTTGACCTTGTATTCAAAAAAACAAAAGCTTATCCGTACGTTGTAATCGTACTTCTTCTACTCTCGGGACTCTTTATCTATGACGTCGCGTTTTCGCCGAAGTCGATAATATATACCGGACAAAATCGGGAAGAATGCTGCACCACGACTACGGATGAATTTATTGAGGAGTTGCCTACAGACACCGAGGAAGTGGAATACACGGTGAAAACCGGTGCGGTTGATTTTAAAATTCAAGATACAAGTGAAAAGTTACTTGAAGGTAATCTTGAGTCTAACTTTACGAAAGCTGATGTTAGTGTCACAAATAAAAACAAGATTGCGAGATTAACACTGGAAACGACTTCTAAATTCGAAAACTATTCCATGCATATGTTTCGTTCGTTTGTAAACAAGTTGACTCTAAAACTTAACAAAAATCTTCCTTTGAAATTAAAGGTTGAAAATGGTGCTTCAACCATGAATTTCGATCTTTCGCCTTATAAATTAAAACAATTTATAGTAAAAGCCGGCGCCTCAACCGTAAAAATCAAGCTCGGGGTGGAAATATTGGATGGAGCGGATTTGGAACTGGATACGGGTGCTTCAACAGTAACAGTTGATGTTCCTAAAGAAATTGGTGTGAAGCTGACAAATGAATCCGGTTTAACGACTAAAAACTTATCGGGCTTTAACAAGGAAAACGATAATCTTTATTATTCCGATAATTACAATACGGCAGCAAAAAAAATCACCATTTCTTTCAAGGCTGGCGCTTCAACTCTTAACATAAATCGCTATTAGTAAAGTCTGGAAATTATACTCGGCTTGGATTATGATTAGATTTGTCAGGAAACAAATTTGAAGGGTTTTACTACCAAATTAATAGTGGTTTTAGTACTTTTTTCCGCCTTTGGTTTTTACATTTATTCCAACATGGGCGAAATCGTCAACACTTTGAACATCACCACGGCTGCCTTGACCGGCAAAATGCTTTTAGCTTTTGCAATTGGAATTTCCGCCTACGCTTTAATAGTTTCAAATTTTCGACGAATTTATCATATGTTGGGACTTAAAAAAAGTTTTCCGGAAATGATGAAACTAGAACTATCTTCCCTGGCGACCGGTGTAGTTATACCTTCACTCGGTCTTTCAAGCTCCATCGTATTTATCGAGGACGCGGCCAAAAACGGTTATTCCAGAGCCAAGGGGCTCGCGGCAGCGATCCTTTATATTTTTACTGACTATCTGGCAATTTCGATTTTATCGCTGTTGGGTCTTTTAATTTTTGTCGCCATGGGCTTTTTTAAGTGGCAGGTGATAATTCCTGTACTTTTGTTTTTGGTTTTAACAGCGGGAGTCGCATGTTTGATTTTTTTAGCTTCGGCCAGAAAAAGCAAGGCCAGAAGCCTGATTATAAAATTGGCCAGGAAATTCTCCGGACTTTTTAAGAAAATATTCAGGAGTTCCTATGATCCGGAGCTAGTAGCCGAAAAAATTCTGAATGAATTTTCGCTAACGACAAAAACCGTCAAAATGGATTACAAACATTATAGCCAAACAATTGCAACTGCCATTGCAACTCACCTAGTTAGAATCATTTCTTTGTATTTTGTTTTTATTGCACTTGGACTTTGGATTCAGCCTCATATTTTGCTGGCAGGCTATGTAGTTGGAATGGTGCTGGTGGTGATTTCACCGACACCAAACGGCATCGGCTTTGTTGAGGGCGGTATGTTGCTTATCTTTACCTCCCTTGGTGTGCCGGCTAATATCGCCGGTACGGCAACAATCATCTATCGTGGTTTCCAATTTTGGCTGCCTTTCTTTGTCGGTCTTTTCTTGGTTCAGCGGGGCCAGCTACGGGAATTAAAAAAAGAGGTAAAATTGTTAGATGAAGAACTTAAATAGAAGAATCTTACTTATTTTAATAATTGGCGGGATTTTAGCGATTATGGTTTTAGTTCGTTTTTTGACACCTGAAGATACTTGGATTTGCGATAATGGTCAATGGGTCAAACATGGTAACCCTGTTACTCTAATGCCGGATGGGGAATGCAGGTGAAACTAATTAGAATAATTTCTGCTTTTACTATGTTATTATTTTGTTTTTTAATTTTACCAGCTATTGCTAGGGCCGAGGTTAATTCAATTGATCGCGGCTATGCAGAAAATATTAAAAACTATAGCGTTGACATAAATATCAAAAAAGACCGTTCAATTGAGGTAAACGAGCGAATTATTTATGATTTCGGCAGCAACGAAAAACATGGAATTTATCGTTACATCCCATATTATTACGGCGAACGGGAAGGCTCTCCTTATATCAGCATCAAGAATGTAAGGGTTACTAACCAAAACGACAAAAAGATAAAATTCGAAAAAGAGAAAGCTTCTGGGAACGTTGTTATAAAAATCGGTGACCCTAACAAGTTGGTAACCGGCCAACAAATATTTAACATTAGCTACACTGTCGACAATGCCGCAAGCCTTTATTCTGATTATGCCGAATTTTATTGGGACGCCATCGGTGAGAATTGGGAAGTGCCAATTGAGAGCGTCTTGGTAACACTTGCTGGTGAGGACAATTTGATAGAAAACAGTGATTTTCGTTGTTACACCGGAGTATATGGCACAACAAGCGAATGCCAAGGTGGCATAGACAGCGACAATCAAGTGAAATTTCCAGTCCGGAGCCTTACTCCATGGCAGGCTGTAACGGTTAAATCGGGCTTCGAAAAATCAGCCTTTGAACCATTGGGCTTTTGGCAAAAAATGATTTGGGAAACAAGATGGTATTTGGCGATACCCTTTCTTTTTGCTGTTTTATACGTATTTTTATGGGCCAAATACGGACGTGACCCGGCTAAATCAGGCGCAATTGTTGTCCAATATGCTCCGCCCAAGGGGATGACGCCGATGATAGCCGGAATCGTAACAAAACCCCTCAAAGCTGCTCAAAGCTATCTTGCGGCGGAAATTATCAATCTGGCCGTTGGCGGTTATCTTAAAATTAAACAATTTGAATCAAACAAGTTCTTTAAAACCAAAGATTACGAACTGACGGAATTAAAAAAAGGCGACAATAAGTTAGCAGGTTATCAAAAAGAAATTCTAAACGCTTTTTTTGACGGTCGGAATACCATCACGCTTTCGGGATTAAAAAATGATACCAGCTTCGGTCAAAAAATTCGAAGTATACCGGGCATGGCACGAGACGAATCAATTACCAAGAAATATTTTCCTTTTAGCCCGGTTACGGCCGTAATTTTAAGTTTGGTGTTAACGGTCGGACTTATAATATTTAGCATTGTCATTTTTAGCTATTTTCAGGCTAACGGTACTTCTTTTGCTATTCTTAGCCTAACTTGGCCGGTAATGATTATCTTTTCTTTTTTGACGCCGAAACGCACGCTTTTGGGCCTGAAGACCGCCGAATATTTAGCCGGCTTAAAAACCTATATTAACTATGCCGAAAAAGACCGAATCAAATTTTTAAACGAGCCGAAAAAATCCCCGGAAAAGTTTGAGGAGCTATTGCCCTATGCCATAGTTTTTAATTTGGAAAAAGAGTGGGCGAAACAGTTTATGGGTATATATAAGCAGCCGAATTGGTACGAAGGTGATTTTCACGGCGGTTTCACGGCGGCTGTGCTTGCGCACAATTTGGGCGGATTTTCATCGGCAACCACCACCTCAGTTCATGCTTCAGCTCCGACTTCTTCAAGCGGTATGGGCGGAGGAGGATTTTCCGGTGGTGGTGGTGGCGGCGGCGGCGGCGGGAGTTGGTGATGAATTCAAAAGAAATAGTTAATAAACTGAAAGCGGCCTCAAGCCATAATCCCAAAGATTTAGAAGGAATGGCACGCTATGGCATAAATACGGAAAATTCCTTATGTATCTCGATGGGTAAGATAGATAAAATCGGGCGAATGATAACAAAAGAGAGCAAAGAGAACAGACATCAGATTGCAGCGGAACTTTGGGAGACAGGAATCAGGGAAGCACGGATTTTAGCAGCACGGATAGATGTACCAGAGCTGGTGGAATCGGCTCAAATGGAAAGCTGGACTCGCGATTTTAACAGTTGGGATGTTTGCGACAACACAATCATGAAGCTTTTCTCTTACACCACTCTCAGTTGGGAAAAGGCAATTCCTTGGTCTAAAAATAAAGCTGAATTCATAAAAAGAGCCGGTTTTGTAACAATGGCGATGCTTGCCATGCATGATAAACAGGCGACAGATGAACAATTTCTTCCTTTTTTAGAGAGGATAAAAGAAGAAGCAATCGATGAACGAAACTTTGTGAAAAAGGCTGTTAATTGGGCTTTGCGCCAAATCGGAAAATCAAGAACGAAGGTTCTTTATAAAAAAGCGTTAGAAACAGCAGACGAAATTTTAAAAAAATATCCCGACACCCCGTCGGCTAAATTTATCGCAAAAGACGCCATTAGAGAACTAAATACCTCGGAATATATTTTGAGACGCTTTAAAGCAGGTTCTCAGGGTTAACGTCAATCGTCAGTTTTGTCTTATAATTCTTATTTAAAAATTCTTTAACTTTATTTATTTCAGATTTTTTAAGTATTTTGATAATAATTTGTTCGCGGTAGTTGCCGTACATCCTGGGAATAAAAGCGGGGTTGGGGCCAAGAATCAAAACATTGTTTGACTCCACGGCAGATAATAGTTTTCGCATTTCTGAGGCGGTTTCTTGGGCTGTTTTTTCAACCTTAGCCGTAAAAGTCAGTTTAATAAGTGAAGCGAACGGCGGGAAATTGTATTTTTGTCTTTCTTTAATCTCACGTCGGTAAAATTCTAAATAATCGTGCCAGGAGGCGGATTTGATGGCATAATTCTCGGGAGAATAGGTTTGCACTATTACTCGTCCGGGGTGATAACCGCGACCGGTGCGTCCGGAGACCTGCGTCAAGAGTGAAAAAGTTTTTTCGCCACTTTTATAATCCGGCAGATTCAGCATGGTATCGGCCGAAACGACGCCAACAACAGCCACGTTGGGCATATCCCAACCCTTGGCGATAAGTTGTGTGCCGATCAAAATATCATAATCATTTTTGGCAAAACCGCGATAAATTTCAGCGTGTGAGCCACGTTTTTTGGTTGTATCACGGTCCATGCGGGCAAGCCGAGCCTTAGGGAACATTTTTTTTGCTTCTGCCTCGACTTTTTGCGTGCCTAGGCCAAAATAACGGATGGCATGTGATTTACAATTGGGACAAACTATTGGGACATTGGTGTCATAGCCGCAATGATGGCAGGAAAGCAACTCACCTTCGGAGGGGTGGTAAGTAAGGGGAATCTCGCAGTTCGGGCAATCCATTACATGACCGCAATCTCGGCAGACAATGAAGGTTGCGGCACCGCGGCGGTTTACAAACAGCAGAACCTGCTTTTTATCTTTTAGTGCCTCAGCAGCAGCTTCATAAAGATCGTCCGAAAAAATGCTTTTGTTACCTTTTTTATATTCATCGGCTAAATCAACCACCTTAACGGGGGGCATAGAATCTTGAACAATTCTCTTACTCAAACTATGTAAGTCATAAAGTCCGGATTCCGTTTTATAAAAAGTCTCAACCTTTGGGGTAGCGGAACCCAAGACCAATTTAGCACCAGTCAGGTCCGCTAACCACTCAGCCACTTGTCCCGTCTCATAGCGCGGCGTTTGATCTTGTTTGTATGAAGATTCGTGTTCTTCATCAATAATAACGTAACCTAAGTTTGGTAACGGTGCAAAAATGGCGCTGCGGGCACCTAAAACAATCTTTTTTTGTCCGGACTTAATCTGTTGCCAAGTAACGAATTTTTCCGTTTCCAAGAGATGCGAATGCCAAACAGCCACCATATCGCCGAACCTTTCGCAGAAACGATCTTGAATTTGTGGTGTCAATGAAATTTCCGGCACCAAGACAATTGCGGTTTGGCCTTTTTTTATGGCATCGGCTACCAGTTGCAGGTAGATTTCGGTTTTGCCGGAACCGGTCACGCCAAAAATAAGATGTTTGGAGGCGGGCTGGGCTTTTTTAATTT
>CAYZJN010000009.1:0-9550 GCA_964479115.1 uncultured Candidatus Saccharibacteria bacterium
GCAAAGGTGATGGCGCAAATCTTGCTCAAATTTCACTATTGGATACCGAATTTTTAACCAAGAAAGAACTGGCTAAAAAAGAAGTTAAGAAAGAAAACCCTTCGAAGGCTCAGAGTGGCGCTGCTGCACCAAAAGCCGAAAAGAAAGCCAAAATAAAACCAACCGAAAAGAAGGCCGAAAAGGCTTCAGCTGCCAAAAAGAAAACTGCTGCGTCAAAACCGGCAGCTCCTAAAAAGGAGAAAAAATAATGGCTACCAAAGCATATTTAACCAAAAATCAGGACAGGGCCTGGCATTCTATTGATGCAGATGGCCAAATTTTGGGCCGACTTGCGACCAAAGCCGCTAACTTACTTCGCGGTAAGCATAAGGTCACTTACACGCCTAACCTTGATTCCGGTGATAACGTAGTTATTCTTAATGCTGCCAAAGTTAAGCTCAGTAACGACCGCAAACTAACCGGCAAGATTTACTACCGTCATTCAGGTTATCCAGGTGGTATTAAACAAGAGACTTTCGAAGAGGCCATGACTAAACACCCCGAAAAAGTGATTTTTAACGCTGTTAAAGGGATGCTGCCGCCTTCAAAGCAAGGCAAGGCTCAACTGACCAGATTGAGAGTTTACAAAGATGCGAATCATAAACACACACAAGAAATGCAAGTTGTGAAAATGAAGGAGAACGACTAATGACAGAAAAAGCTTTCCACAATGCTGTTGGACGCAGAAAAGAAGCTACTGCCCGGGCTAAAATACAAACCGGTACCGGTGTTTTCCAAATAAACGGAAAAGAAGCTCTTGAATATTTCGGTAATGCCGCATTGGTTGCCAAAGCGCTAACACCGCTAAAGCTGCTTTCACTTGAAGGCAAAAGAGATATTCAGGTTAAGATTACAGGCGGCGGACGCACCGGACAATCCGAGGCAATTCGTCATGCCCTGGCTAGATCTTTGGTCAAAGAAGACGAAGCCGTAAAATCAGTTTTGCGAAAAGCCGGGTTCATTACCAGGGACCCAAGAGTCAAGGAACGGAAAAAATACGGTCTAAAGCGGGCAAGAAAAGCACCGCAATTCTCAAAGCGTTAATAAAAAGCCCCACTAGTGGGGCTTTTTTGATATAATTGTTTATACTGAATTCCTTATAATCTATACTACTTACGGAGGGTTATGAAGTCAAAGGGTCCACTAGCGAAATTATTCAGCATCTTTTTGGTGCTTTTTATGTTGGGTTTTTGGGGCTTTCTGGTTTTGGGTTACGATGCTTGGCATTCCTTATACCAAACCGTCATCATTCTTTTGTCCCATTTTAAACATGGAGTAGAAGAACCGGCTTTTGAACAGGTTCTGACTATTTTCTTAATCATTGGCAGTTACTTGGTGTTTGCATATATAATAAGAGTTGCGGCTGAATATCTTTTTGAGGGTCAATTCAGCGAAAACCGGAGGAAAAATAAAATGAAAAAACGCATTGAGGCGATGGAAAATCATTATATCGTGGCAGGTTTCGGCAGAGTCGGAAGACAAGTGGCGGAAGAATTAAGCGACGAAGGTGTTAAATTTGTGGTTTTGGATCGTGATCCGGGTATCCGCAAAGAAGCCGAAAAAAGAGGCTTTGCTTTTATTGAGGGGGATCCGGTTAAAGAAGATACCTTGAAAAAAGCCGGCATCGATAAGGCAAAATCATTACTTGCGGCTCTCGGAACCGATACCGACAACTTATTTTTGACACTCACCGCAAAATCACTTAACCCCAGTATCTATCTGGTGGCCAGAGCCTCAGAAGAAGAAAACGTGCCCAAGCTGGAAAAAGCCGGTGCGGACCGTGTTGCTTTGCCGTATCAAATCGGTGGCTATCATATGGCGGCCATCGCTCTTCGCCCAGCCGTAGTAGATTTTTTGGATATTATCGTTGACGGCAAACATGCCGAACTTCAGGTCGAAGAAATCAAGGCCGAACGAGGCAACGGTATGGTCGGCGCTAAAATAATCGATATTTTCCCCCGTAAGAAAGGCGGTGTGACTGTGCTTGCAATCAATCGCCGTGACGGCAGTTCCAAAATAAATCCTTCCGGTGAAGAAATCATCACACGAGATGATCAGTTAATTGTGATGGGGACGAGGGTACAACTTGAAAAGCTCCTTGCCGAACTTAAAGGCTAAACTCCAGATAGTTCTAAAAACGAAAGATTTTTTAGTCGTCGACAAGCCGGCGGGGTTATTGGTTTACCTGCCGCAAGGAGCGCAAAAAGAAAAAACGCTACTTGATTTGGTTAAACCCTATCTAAACTTCGAAAACCCTGATTTGCGCTCTGGCATCGTGCATCGTTTGGACCGCGATACTTCCGGACTGCTTATTATTGCGCGCCATCGTGATGCCGAACTAAAGCTCAAACAAGCTTTTAAAGAAAAGAAAGTCAAAAAAACTTATCTAACTTTGGTAACTGGACGAATGCCAACCACAAGCGGTGAAATTAACATTCCTTTGGGGCGTTCCAGTAAAGACCGCCTTAGGATCATTCCGGCCGGAGAGGGGAAAGAGGCCGTCACCGCTTTTAAGGTGCTGCGTTATTTTCCGACGGCCGATGTGAGCTTTTTGGAAGTTGATTTAAAAACCGGCCGTACTCATCAAATTCGAGTCCATCTTTCCGCCATTGGACACGCTTTGGTGGGTGACCCAAAATATTCCGGCGCCAAATCCGAACTCGAGCGGCAATTTTTGCACGCGGCCAAACTGGAATTTCCTGATCCTACGAGCGGTAAAAAAATAGCCGTTGCTTCCGAACTGCCGCCCGAGCTTAATTCTTTTTTGAAAAATCTCTCTTAAAGCCTATAATATGAAGGCATGAAAAAACTTTTTTCCGATATTTACGGACAAAAAAATGCCGTAAAACTTTTAACGTCGCAAATCAAGAATAATCACTTGGCGCACGCCTATTTATTTTTGGGCTCGGCCGGAGTAGGGAAGGAATATCTGGCGCGGGAGTTCGCGCGGTATTTGCTTTGCGGCAGCGGTGAAGAAGACGATTGCCGGAATTGTCAGCTTTTCGATATGAAAAATCATCCTGATTTCATGAAATTGGATGGGGCCGAGGGAATTAAAATCAACGAACTCAGAGAAGTTATCGAAAGGCTCAACTACTCACCCAATATTTCCAAACGCAAAGTAGCTTTGTTTGCCAACACCGAAAATATCAGCCAAGAGGTGGCTAACGCTATGCTAAAAACACTGGAAGAACCGCCACTGGATTCGGTTATTATCCTCACGGCCGTTTCCACTAAGTCGTTGCCAGAAACGGTTCTTTCCCGCGCTCAAAAGATTAAGCTGTTGCCGCTTGGTGCGGAAGATATCGCCAAAGTGCTTGCTCCGGAAGTCTCAGAGGACAAGCTTACAGAGGTTTTGTTCTTGGCAGGAGAGAACCTGGGTGAAGCCAAGAAAATACTCTCAGACCCTGCCTACAAAGCCCAGAAAGAAAGGCTTTACGCTGATGTCCGGACAATCCTCTTCGGCAAGTCGATAATTGAGAAATTTACGATTTTAGAACGTCTCGATAAAGAAGACGAACTCCCAAATTTGTTCGGCACGCTTTTTTATCTGGTAGCAGAATCACTCGATGAGAGCAAACACCCGAAAAAAAACTTGGTAACCGACCTCGAGCAGTCTCTGAGCTTGCCGATAAGGGCGCAAATGGCTCGGAAAATGCTTAAAATATATGACATTCTGCAGTATAATGTGAATCTAAAGCTGCTTTTGGAGCAGCTAATTCTGGAGAATCTCATCAATGGTTAAAGTAGTTGGCGTTAAATTCCCGCATTCACTAAAAATATATGATTTTTTGCCCGGAAAATTAGATATCAAAGTCCGGTCAAAAGTAGTTGTCGAAACTTCGCAAGATGCTGAAATCGGAGAAGTTGTTTATGTTGGCAAAGAACTCAAAGAAATAGATGAACAAAACCCGCTCAAGGAAATAATCAGGATTGCAGGCGAAAAGGATTTGGAGCTCGCGGGTAAACTAGAAGAAAAAGCCAAAGAATTCTTTCCGGTTTTCAAAGATAAAATCGAAAAGTATAAATTGCCGATGAGCCCGGTTGGAGTCAGCCTTTCGCTCGACGAAACCAAGGCGGTTTTTTATTTTACAGCCGAAGGACGGATAGATTTTCGCGAACTGGCCAAAGACCTTTCCCGCAGCATTCAAAAACAGGCGATTATGCGCCAAATTGGTCCGCGCGACGAGGCCAAGTTAATTGGCGGTTACGGACGCTGCGGCCGGCCGATTTGCTGCGCCACTTTTTTGACGGCCACCGGTTCTGTGACGATGGAAACAGTTGAAGCACAATACGGGATGCCCAAAAGCGCAGCCAAAGTTTCGGGAATCTGCGGACGTTTGATGTGTTGCCTAAATTACGAAGAACCAACCAAAAAAGTTACGAAAAAGGAATCCGTATGAAAGAAGCACTCGCAATTACGCTCGGTGCGGTCATTATTTATTACGTTATTACCAAGGTACAACACCAGAGTTTTATTTTTAAATTACAAAAAGAAGAAAAAAAGCCGGAGCAGAACAACGAGACCGATAATACTACAGAAGAAGATGCCAATAAGGTCGGACAGGATCTATATAATAAAGGCGACATGATAGGTTCCGAGAAAAAATTCTTGGAAGCCGTGAAATCGAATCCCAAAAACTCAGAACCATATCATTTCTTGGGTATGATTTATCTGCGACAAAAAATGTATAAAGGGGCAATCGCCGCTTTGGAGCAAGCAACAAAACTGAATCCGCTTGATGACACGGCTTTTAACAACCTTGGCCTTGCCTACATGAATATCGATAATTATGAAGAGGCGATTGAAAATTTTGAAAAATCAGTATCATTAAACGATAAAATCGCACACCGTTATCTTAACCTGGCACTCGCTTATCAGAAAGTTCAAAAATTCGAAAAAGCGGCCATTGCCCTAGAAGCGGCCGTTAAAATTCACCCGAACACCGAAAATCAAACTTTGCTGGCTAAAAATTATCTGGAAATGGGCGCCCACAAGCTGGCTCATAAGGCAATCGAAAAGCTCTTGGAAACCGATCCGGAAAACACTTGGGCCAAGCGTCAACTAGCAACGTTAAAAGATTGATAGTTAAGCCGAAAATTGTTATAATAGCCTAGCTTTATGCCGGCATTTTTTTATTTGCCGATGTAGCTTCAGCCAAAGGCTGATCCGCCTCTGGCGGACAGTGGTAGTAAAAAGTATAATTATGCCGATGTAGCTCAGTGGTAGAGCAACTGTTTTGTAAACAGTCGGTCGTCGGTTCGAATCCGACCATCGGCTCCATCGTCAGAATAAACTGACAGCTTCCGTAAATTAACAAGTTAATTTACTCCCGCTTCTCGTTATTCTTCCTACCAGCAAAAATCGACAGATTTTTGCTGATATCGACAAAATCTGTCGATTTTGTCGAAAGAGGAGGGATCGCGAAAGGATGAAGACTTGGTTTAGACCACGTCGGAATCCGAAAGCGGATTCCGACGTGGCGAGGTACCGAAGTGGTTAAACGGAGCAGACTGTAAATCTGTTGGCATTTGCCTTCGGGGGTTCGAATCCCTCCCTCGCCACCATTAAATTTTTTTGGCCTACAGGCCAATAAAATTTAAATAGTTTCGAAAGGATTCGAACGGGCGCGAGTCGAAAGCGAAAACTTGGAGCTTTCTGTGTGTAGCGCCCTAGACCACGAGTCGGAGCGAGCGGCGAATCCCTCCCTCAACTGTAGGATTCTCGAGTCGAAAGCGAAAACATACCCCATAAGATGCCGTTGTAGCTCAGGGGTAGAGCAACTCCATGGTAAGGAGTAGGTCGGCGGTTCAATTCCGCCCAACGGCTCCATTCGCGAAGCGAATGCCCTGAGAAGAAATATTAAATAACGTCAGGAAAAGGATTAAGATGGCAAGGAAAGACAATCGAGTACAAATTTGGCTCAAATGCACTGTGTGTAATAATTTTAACTATGTCACCAAAAAGAACGTTAAAAACACTACAGACAAAATTGAAATCAAGAAGTATTGCAAGACCTGTCAAAAAGCAACCGAGCACAAAGAAGCCAAAATCAATAACGGCAAGGTTAATAAGTAGGTAAATATGATAATCGGCATAACCGGAACAAATGGAGCAGGGAAGGACACGGTGGCCGAGTATCTGGTTTCCCAGGGATTTAACCATTATTCGCTTTCGGATGAAATTCGCGCCATTATGGCGGAGATGGGGCTTCCGGAAACGCGCGAAAACCTGATTGCGACCGGCAATAAGGTCCGCATCGAAAAGGGGAGCGAGCACCTGGCTGTGCGGGTCAGCGGAAAGCTGCAACGTCCGGCTGTCATCACCAGCATCCGAAATCCGCACGAAATTAAGCACCTCAAAACTCAAGAAGGGTTTGTGCTGCTGCACATCGATGCCGAAAGGGAAGTGCGCTACGAAAGAACCGTCTCGCGTTCCCGAGAAGGTGATGTAGCAACCTTTGAGCAATTTGTGGCCAGTGAAGAAAGAGAACTGAAAGGCGCGGCTCATGCTCAAAACTTGTCACTATGTTTTGAGGAAGCCGACCATATCATATACAATAATGGCGAGATAGAAGAATTACATATTAAAGTCGAAGAAGTACTTCAAAAACTGAAGAATTGATTCCAACCAATGAAAATCTGTCGATTTTCATTGAAAAGGAATATATTCGTTAAAGTGGCAGCAAGTTATTTGCGAAAACTGGCTCGAATATATGACGTAGGGGCGTAGCTCAGCTGGTAGAGCGTCGGTCTCCAAAACCGAAGGTCGTGGGTTCGAAGCCTGCCGCCCCTGCCAAAGAAAATATATGACAAAACAAAATTTAACATTTTTTGATTATGAGATACCTGTTCTCAGGGCATTAGTTAAGCTTGGAGGGAGTCCAAAGACATCCGAAGTTTATCCTGTGGTTGAGGAGATTATGTCGGAAGCGCTTAAGGAATGTCCGGAAGAATACGGTCATTATAAATTACAAACTGACATTATTTGGAAAAACAAAACACGTTGGGCTAGGGAGTATCTAAGAAGAAAGGGCCAACTGGATGGCAGTGTGGGAGGAATCTGGACCATTACCGATTTAGGTAGAGAAAGATTGCGAATGATTGAGGCTAACGGTAAAGACCCAGATGAGGGTAGAGCTAAGGTGCAGGGAATCGATGAAGCAGTTGCTGAAACTAATGAAAACCCTGAAAAATTTTTCGATAAATTTGACTCAATTCATGAAACGGGTGAAGTCCTGGGATTCAGAGGTATCGTTTTTGAACCTATAAATGAACAAGGCGTGATTTTAATTTTCGCTACCGCTTGCCATGATCTTGGTTTCCGTATAGAGGGTATAAGGGCTGGGTTCCCGGATGTTCTTTTGGATCGTAAAAATAGCCGAGGCAATTTTATAAAATGTCTAGCCGAGTTTGAATATAAGTCAGCCCAATATAAAGCGCATAAGCATCCATTAAAAGGTTGTGATTTAATTATCTGTTGGGAAAATGATTGGAAGGATTGTCCAATTGAGGTTCTAGAATTAAAATCAGCGATAAAGAATTTATCAAAGGATTGACAGCTATGCGGTTTTTTGATATCATATTTCCAGAAGCCGAGAGGCTTTTTTAAAATACCTTAAGTGGTAAAATAAAAAAAATGATTAAAAAGTTTTTCAACTTCTTAAAGGAATCAAAAGACGAACTTAAAAAGGTCGTCTGGCCCACTAGAAAAAAGGCCATCGAAATGATGATTATCGTCATTGCGGTTGTTTTGATAGTTTCTTTTTATCTTGGTGGAGTAGATTATCTTTTAAGCAAAGCCACAACCTGGCTATTAAAATAGGAGAACCATGGCAAAACAACAAGAACAAGGCCGGCATTGGTATGTAATTCAGACTTATTCCGGTTACGAGGAAAAAGTCGCCGAAAACCTAAAGCAAAGAATTGAAAATCTTGGGATGCAAGACAAGGTTTTTGATGTGATTGTTCCAAAAGAAAAAACAATCGAAATCCGAAACGGCAAACGCCGAACGGTTGAAAAGAAAATTTTCCCTGGCTACATCATGGTTGATATGGCCGTAACTGACGACAGCTGGTATGTTGTTCGAAATACACCTCAGGTCACTGGCTTTATTGGTGCCGGTATTACTCCGGTTCCGGTTGAAGGCGCAGAAATGAAAGAAATCACTCGTCGAATGGGTGTTGACGAGCCAAAATACCAAATTGACCTCAAAAAAGGCGACCTGGTTTCTATCACCGACGGACCTTTCAAGAATTTCGACGGCGCCGTTGACGAAGTTGACGAAGCCAAAGGTAAATTAAAAGTTATGGTTTCTATGTTCGGCCGCGAAACTTCGGTTGAATTGGATTCATTACAAGTTAGAAAATTATAATTTTGGTGGGAGGTAGTTTAGTCGACTATCGCTTGGACCACAAAGAAAGTTAAACATGGCAAAAAATATTAAAACAAAAGTGAAGGTGCAGATTATGGGCGGCGCTGCCAACCCGGCACCACCTGTTGGAACAGCACTCGGGCCCCATGGTATTGATATCATGGCTTTCTGTACTGCTTTTAACGAACGAACTAAAGACAAACAGGGTACGGTTCTACCGGCTGTAATTACGATTTATGAAGACCGTTCGTTTGACTTTATCGTCAAACAACCGCCGGCAGCCGAGCTAATCAAAAAGACCCTAGGTCTTGAAAAAGCTTCCGGTTCTGTCAAAAAAGAGAAAGTCGGCAAGTTAACCAAGGCGCAAGTCGAAGAAATCGCCAAAGCCAAGATGATCGACCTAAATGCTAACGACATCGAGGCTGCTAAAAAGATCATTGCCGGCACAGCCCGTTCGATGGGAATTGAAGTAGAAAAATAAATTCAGTGGGACTCGGTCAAAAACCGGGGCTTGCACCACAAAGGAGATATATGCCAAAAAAGAAAGATAAATTAGAAGATATAGTCGAAACAGAAGCGGTTGAGCAAGAAACTGTTGCTGAAACGCCAGAGGCCGAATTAGAAGTAGAGGTCGTTGAAGAGGAAAAAGGTAACCCTTCGAAGGCTCAGGATGACACTGCTGCGCCAGAAGAGCCTCATAAGGAACCTCATAAAGTAAGCTCGACCCCTAAAAAATACCAACACGGTAAGAATCATCGCAAGATTTCTGAATTGATTGAAAAAGGTAAGGAATACACTGTTGATGAAGCGGTAAGCTTAATCAAAAAGACATCGCAAACCAAATTTGATGCTACCGTTGAGGCTCATGTTAATTTGAACATCGATCCTTCAAATGCCGATCATCAAGTTCGCGGTAGTGTTGCTATGCCGGCCGGACTTGGCAAAGCCAAAAAGGTTTGTGCCGTCGTTAACGCCGATAAAGAAAAAGAGGCCAAGGAAGCCGGCGCCGAAACAGTTGGCGGGCAAGACATAATTACTAAAATCGAAAAGGGTTGGTTGGATTTTGAAGTTTTAGTTGCCACGCCCGATATGATGGGTGCTCTCGGTAAAATCGGTAAAATTCTTGGCACCAAAGG
>CAYZJN010000009.1:9560-11846 GCA_964479115.1 uncultured Candidatus Saccharibacteria bacterium
ACCCAAAAACCGGTACCGTTACCAATGATCCGGCTAAAATCATCAAGGAAATCAAGAAAGGCCGTGCCGAATACAAAATCGACAAACAAGGTAGCCTGCATTCTGCCATAGGTAAAGTTTCAATGAAAGAAGAAGAACTAAAAAGCAACCTCGAGGCTTATCTGGCTGCTATCCATCACGCGAAACCCACATCGGTTAAAGGCACTTTTGTCAAAAGTATCTTTCTGACAACGACAATGGGCCCCTCAATTAAACTGGAAAAATAATCAGATTATCATTTAAAACCGCTCATCCCGAGCGGTTTTAATGTATCAAAGTGGGGAATTTTCAAAATGCCCATCTGTGGATAAATGAACAAAAATTGTAGTCACAAATAGGGGACAATACAATAAAAATGGCTTAGCGAAGCCATTTTTTGTTTATTAAAAACATTAGTAGAAAAATGGAATAAAACCCTTGCATTAGGTACTCAACAACCACTATAATGGGATAAAGTGGTTTGAAGTGGGGGGAAGTGGAGATTCAAATGTTTATCGGAGAATATCAGCACACATTAGACGAAAAGGGCCGACTGGCAATGCCGGTTAAGTTTCGCGCTCAAATCGCCGAAGGTGCAGTTGTCACAAAAGGTTTAGACAACTGTCTTTCAGTCTACACTTTACCGGAATGGGAAAAGCTAGCTGAAAAACTGGCTTCCATGCCATTGACGCAAGCTGCATCCAGAGCCTTTGCTCGTTTAATGCTTGCGGGCGCAACTCAAATTGTGCCGGACAAACAAGGGAGGGTCAACATTCCCGCGTATTTGCGCGAGTATGCTGAATTGTCCGGTCAAGTTGTGGTTGCAGGGCTTTATTCACGCATTGAAATCTGGAGCCAGAAAAACTGGCAAGAATATAAGTCCAAGACCGAAGGTGATTCATCCGCAATTGCCGAGGAACTCTCCAATTTGGGAGTCTAAAACCGTCAGGGGGAAATTTTACATAAACCTCTAAAAACAAAAACAAAAACAAAACCCTTTCTGGAACCTTGAAAACTAAATAAGAAAAAATAATCTAAAAGATTATTAGTAGGTGGCTAGCAGCCAGCATGCACCTAAACAAAAATAAAAATCCACCTTTCCCGACGTATCGTCGGGGATTAAGCCCAACAAAATCCTACCCAATTGTTCTATCCGTAATTTATTTACGGAATAAAAACAAAAATAAAAGACCCGCGCACCGAAAAGGTGCGGGGCAGACTTGAAAAGATCTCTCTCAAGTCCTCACATAAACTGTCTGCTAGCCACCTGCTAAAAAAACTATAGCAGGGGGAAGACAAATGCATAAAAGCGTACTTTTACAAGAAACAATTCACGCAATGAACTTATCCCAGGGGGATAGTGTAATCGATCTGACAGTAGGAGCCGGCGGCCATTCGGCAGCGGTTTTACGTCAGATTGGCGGAAACGGGAAGCTGCTTGCGGTCGACAAAGACGAAAGTGCCTTGGTACTGGCTCAAAAGAACTTAAAGGGCCATAAGAACGTCACGTTAGTACAAGGTGATTTTAGGGAAATAGAAGCAATAGCGAAGAATAACGGCTTTAAGGGGGTTAATGCAATCATAGCCGATTTGGGGGTTTCTTCGATGCAATTAGACCAAAAGCAAAGGGGGTTCTCGTTTTCCGGCCATGACAAGCTGGACATGCGGATGGACACGGGTCAAAAACTGACCGCCGCCGATATCCTTGAGGATTACACCGAAAGGGAACTCGCCGATATTTTGTTTAAATACGGCGAAGAACGTGAAGCCAAGAAAGTAGCCAGAGTAATTGTCGAGGAGCGAGAAATTCGGCCGATACTATATACCGACCAATTGGCTGAGGTAGTAAGGAGGGTGAAGAAAATAAAAACAAAAATCGACCCAGCTACCCAAACATTCCAAGCGCTAAGGATCGAAACAAACGAAGAGCTAAAGGCTCTTGAGTCGGCGCTACCTCAGATGGTCGGGCTGCTCGTGAAAGGCGGCAGGTTGGCTGTAATCAGCTTTCACTCGCTTGAAGACAGAATCGTAAAGAACTTTATCAACGAAGCCGCGAAAGAATGTGTTTGCCCGCCCGAATTTCCGAAATGCGTTTGCGGGGCAAAACCGAAACTTAAAAAAATCACAAGGAAACCAATAATGGCTTCTGTGGAAGAAACAACAGAAAATCCGCGGGCCAGAAGCGCAAAATTGCGCGTTGCAGAGAAAATATAAACAAAAACATCCGTACACCGGATAAAAGGGGAGAAAGAGGATTAATGAGAGAGC
>CAYZJN010000010.1:0-10744 GCA_964479115.1 uncultured Candidatus Saccharibacteria bacterium
TGGCCGCTGAAGGTGTTTTTAAGGGCAAGACTACGGCTGGAATTTTGGTGGTGCCTGATGTTGTTTCCCGAAAGAAACAAATTGTGCCGGCTTTCGAAAAATATTTTGCCTAAATAAAAAGAGTATAAGATAAGGTAATCCCTCGACGATAAATCTCGGGGTGGGGCAAAGCCCAGGAGAAAAATGAATAAGATAAAAACTATAATTGATCGGTTTGAGGGTGATAAGGCGGTGCTTCGAATCGCCGGAGAAGACATTATTGTGCCCAAAAAATACTTATTGAATTTTAAAGAGGGTGATACGGTCCATGTTTTATTCGCAAACGACGAAGAAGATACCAAAAACTCGCAAGCAGTTGCTGAAGAACTGTTGAGGCAGGTTTTTAAGGAGTAAATGAACAGGTTAGTTTATCAATTTATTTTTTATGCAACCGTCACTATCTTGAGTGCGGTTGCTTTATATTTTGTTTCCGTTTTTGCTTTTTGGATTTTTTCGACCGATAAAATTTATCCGGGGGTGAAGGTTGCCGGCGTGGATTTAAGCGGTAAAACAAAGACTGAAGCACTGACATTTTTGGAAGAGAAAGTTGCGGCCTTCCAAAAAGAAAAAATCAATTTTTCCGGCACAGAATCTACCTTGGTGCCGGTAACCGAAATAGAAATGAGTTGTGATATTGCTGCAACTGTTGACCGCGCGTATAGACTTGGCCGGGATAATCCGTTTATTTTAGGGAAGAAGCGTGAAATCATTCTGGATTGTAGCTCTAGTTTTGATAAGGTTTTGAGCCAAATTAAGTTTGTACCAAACGCCGCGGAGAACGCAAAACTTGAAGGTTCGGGGGAAAATTTGAAATTCAAAGAAGGCATTGCCGGAAAAAGACTAAATTATGCCGAGCTTTCTTCCCGGTTGCAAAAATCATTAGGCAACCTAGAGCTAAAAGTTATCTTGCCGGAATTTGAAGTGGCACCAACCTTTACGTTGGATGATTTTGAAAAACATCAATCTGAAATTATTAAAAAAACATCAGATAATCTCATTCTCCTAGATGGTACGCAGGAATATCTTGTTGACTTGGGCACTTTGATTGGTTGGGTCGGAGTTGGGTCCGGCAAAAATATTTCAGCTTTGAATTACGGAAGCGACCCGCTTTTTAGCGCTGTGCGGGGTTCAGGAACCGATGGTTCGATTTTTTCTTATGACGCAGTTAGTAATTACCTGGTAGCCCTATCACCGAAAATAAATGTTGTGTCGCAAAATGCTAAATTGGGTGCTAAAGACGGACAGGTGGTTGTTGTAGTGCCCGACAAAGAAGGTCGTGCGCTGAATATTATGAAAAGCACCAACAGCATTATCGAAAGATTAGATAACAATACCGATTTGGCTGAAAAAAATACTGTTAATTTGGTGGTTGATGCGGCAAAAGCTTTTATCCGTTCTGATAATCTTTCTGAAATTGGGCTTACGGACCAGATTTCAGTCGGCTACTCAACTTTTACCGGTTCACCGGCCAATCGGCAACACAATATTAAGGTTGGTGCCTTAAAATTCAACGGCACACTCATAAAACCGAACGAAGAGTTTTCTTTTATTAAAACACTCGGACCGGTTGATGCCTCGACCGGATATTTGCCGGAACTAGTCATCAAAGAGAATAAAACCATCCCTGAATACGGCGGAGGGATGTGTCAGGTGTCGTCTACGGCCTTCAGAGCCGCTCTGAACGCCGGACTTCCGATTTTGGAACGTACACCCCATTCCTATCCCGTGAGCTACTACAAGCCCTATGGTGTTGATGCAACGGTCTATATTCCGAAACCTGATTTAGTCTTTAAAAACGACACCGGCCACTATATTTTGATTCAAACGAAAATTGAAGGAACCAAACTAAGCTTCGAATTTTACGGCACCAAGCCAAAGCGCAGCGTTAAGTTTGCCGGTAGCGAAAACGGCAGTGGGGCGGTGGAGATTGTCGAAAAGGTAACTCCATTAATTTATGACGCCGGAGCTCGCGGCAACGGTTCTTTTTCGGCGATTGTCTGGCGTTTTATCTACGACGAAAGCGGCAAGCTGGTTATTTCGAGTAAATTTGTCTCTAAATACGATTCACCCGATAATTACCCGCACTAATTAGAAAAAAACTTTATTCTTTGGGATTTTTTACGACTGGTGCTTTTTTGTGGAAAAGTTTAGCCAAACCGTGGTATTTGAGTTCAAGGAAGATCAAAAGCCCAACGAGAACAACTAGCAGTGCGGCGAGACCACCCAAAACACGGAGGTCGCCTAAAAGCAGCAGAAGCTGATTTTCTTCGGGCGATGTCACGGTTGTTTCCGTTTCTGCTGTTAGAACCTTGATGCTCAAAAGTTCGGCAATTTCTGAGCTGGCATCACCTTTTTTGGCTTGGGCTGTAATTTTTTGTGAGTCCAACGTAAGTTCGCTAGCAAGGACCTCTGCGGTCCAATCACCGTTTGCAGCTACATCCGCTACATAAGTTTTCTTTCCGACAGATACCGTTATTGTGGCTCCGGCAAAAGATGTCCCGACAAGATTTAATTTATCGTTTTGTTCCAGGCTAACTTCAGTATCAAACGGTGGGTTAAAAGTTTGGCCATTTTTTTCATATCGGACTAAAGCCGGTTTTGTCAAAGTAGCAGTTGTTGTGGTAGTGGTAGTTGTTGTAGTTGTAGTAGTGGCCGGGCAGGTCGTGGTGGTCCCTTCCAGATTTGTGCCGTAGACTCTGAATAAGAAATCGCTGTTTGCAAAGCCAACTGCACCGCCGGCGCTGTAGAGATTGCCTGATGTCCAGGACCATTTTGTTTGAGTATCACCAGGGATAGAGGCATAAATGCCATATTCTGTGCACGGAACAACGGTTGGGAACGGCTGGTCATAAGAAATTGTCATCCAACCAACGGGACCCTCTTGGCCGAACGGGACACTTGTTGTTGCCTGGGCTACAACTGTGCCGTCGCTGACTTTCTTAACGACTACGCTTAAGACATTGCTCGGTACTTTATCCTTTAGATAAAGGTCAATCGAGGTAATTTTTGTAACCGTCGGTACAAATGTCTGAACTCGATTGTAAGTGTTAATTGTCATGCTACCGTCAATTGTGGACGTATCTTCATTCTTTTGATCCAGATATTGCCCTTCAACGCCAGCGTACGTCGTTAAAGGCAATAAAAAAACGCCGAGCAGAAGCGCGGCCAACACTGAACACATTATCTTTTTCATTTCTCCCCCTTATTATTACTTTTATTTTAGTTTAAAAATCAGCTTTGTAAAATAGCAAAGTAGATTTAGAATTAGGTAATTTTGATATTTATTTTTTGCTCGCCTTTTTTGACATAAATATCTAATCCGATAAATTCAAGAAACTCCTTCGATGTAGTGTTTTTCCTCAATGTCCTGTATAGTGGCACGTTTTTTTATTAGTAGGTACAGTACATAAATTATTCCTAAGATGATAACCCAAAAAGATAACGAAGCCGTGAGTCCAATTATAAAGGCAAGATTATAGTTACCCAGACTGCTTGCCGCATACGTCTCCGAAAACAATCTTATTCTTTCGGCCACGGGGATTAAAAAAAAGTTGGTAGTGATTAATATAATGTAGGCTAGAATAATTGACGCGTGAATAAAAGCTCTTTTGGTACTGCTAATGGTAAATTCCAATTCTTCCTTTAGATTTGTTTTTTGATGGGTGTAGAAAAACTGTTGGTAAAGATTCTCGGCAAAATCAGCATATACGACTCTGATTGTAAAAAAACCAAAATAGGCAATAACGCCAACCAAAAACCAGAAAACTAGGGGAATTATCATTTGGGGAAGATATTGTAGACCGCCTCGAAACGTTTCTTTTATCATTCTGAAATTAATTTGCATTGATGCAGCAAAATCCGGATTCAGAAAAAGATCTTTAAATGAAAACAAATAGGAAAAAAGAGTAAAGATCGAAGCCCAGAATAGTGTCCAAAGAAATCCTTTAAAAGTGGTTTTCATGTATTCATTATAAAACTTGACATAAACGCTACAAGTTTTATATTAAAGACAAGAAAAAGGGGGCACTCATGAAGTTTTCCATGCCGATAAAAAAGCCGAAATTCTCTTGGCTTTGGTTACTTGTATTTGGGATAGTTTTTGCGGCTCTTGGCGTTTACATAATCTATCTAACGATGGCTGCCTCTTACGTGCCCGTTCACCGTTATTTTAATGCTACCACCGGTGACCACTTTTATAATTTAAGTAAGGCCTCTTATACCGGCTATAGGTATGAGGGTATCGCTTTTTACGCTCTGCCAAAGAGTGCCGTAAATAGTGGTGTTGCCATCTATCAATTTTATAATAAGCAAACGGGCAACCATCGCTATGAGAAGAGGGGCTTTAGTGCTTCTGGCTATGTCAGTGACGGGGTGGTTTTTCGTGCTTATGCCTCTGCTGTATCAGGAAGTATCCCGGTGTATCTCTACTGGAATTCCAGAACTTCCGATAGTCTTTATGAGCGCACAAAAACGACCTATGCCGGATACACTTACGACAAGATTGTTTTCTATGCCAGGTCCGGTAGCGGGATTTTGCCGCTCTCAACCACAAACTCGCCAGAGCCGGCATATGTTACCAAGACAAGCGCAACAAGCTCAACGGTTACCAGCTCTTCTACGACAACTGTGACGCCGAATAACCCCGTCTATCGCTTTTATAGCGCCGCTTTAGGCAGTCATTTTTACTCTACTAGTGCCACCGAAGGAACTAACGCCGGATATGTTTTCGAAGGGGTAGCTTATTATGCCTATGCCGCTCAAGTTACGGGCACGACTCCCGTTTACCGCTTTTATAATGCCACCAAAGGCAGCCATTTCTACTCTACTAGTGCCACCGAAGGAACCAACGCTGGATATGTTTTCGAAGGGGTAGCTTATTATGCCTATGCCGCTCAAGTTACGGGCACGACTCCCGTTTACCGCTTTTATAATGCCACCAAAGGCAGCCATTTCTACTCTACTAGTGCCACCGAAGGAACCAACGCTGGCTATACTTATGAAGGGGCAGCTTTCTATGCCATGTCGGCCTACACTGGGACAGCTCCTGTCGTTAGTCCGCCCGTATCTTCTGTATCTTCTGACCTAAGCCGGGCCCAAACAGCACTACAAGGCTATATTAACAAATGCCCAAGCTATTTGACCGGGGCCACGGTTACTTTTGGTGACGCCGCCGTCGGCAATAATGTCGCAATAGTTTTTTACACCAGTAAACATATAGCAATAAATCCTAATTGGGATGCAATGACCGCGAGTTCATTAGAAACCATTGTTAACCATGAAGTTTGGCACATTATCGATTTTGCACTCGATTCAAAGATAGATTGGGGCGAAAATATTCCACCGGCAACCACTGCCTGGCCGGCTTGTATGCGCTAGATGACTATGTGAGCCAAATATTGAAAATTTGGCTTTGTTTTGCTATAATTTTCTGGCATCTTAAGTACGCATTTTAACAACTCGGGAAAATCTGTCGATTTTTCCGAAAGAGGAAGCGCAACGAAAGCGTGAAAAAAATAGAAATTTCTGTTTTTGAAACACGGCAGTTTGCACTGACGTTCCCGGGTAGCTCAATGGCAGAGCAGTTGACTGTTAATCAATTGGTTGCCGGTTCGAGTCCGGCCCCGGGAGCCAAAATAAGAAGAGGCTTAATAAAGCCTTTTTTTGATACCAAAAAACCCCTATCGGACTTAGAATTTTTAGATTATTTGCCATAGGCATTTTAAATTTGGATGCCTAAAATTGAGACAAAAGGAGAAAAAAATGATGATGGACTACGATTCTTACCACAATTTAATGGGAGGAGGAGCTGGCTTATTTATGTGGTTAACTTATTTTTTGGTTGTTATTGTTCTAATCCTATCAATCGCTGCTCTCTGGAAATATATAAATAATAAATAAGAGTCTTTAATGCAAAGCCATCACGTAGCAACGACCAATATAAAAGCTCTAAAAATTAGCGCTATTCTTATATTTATTTATTTTTTCTTTGAAGTTGGGATAGCAATTTTCACAAATAGCCTTTCTTTGCTCGCTGATGCGGCACATGAACTCTCAACTTTTTTAGCGATAGGAATATCTTTAGTTGCAATAAATTTTGCTAATCGCAAACCTACACCCAAAAGGACTTTTGGCTTTTTGAGAGTCGAAGTGTTGGCGGCGTTTGTAAACGGTCTTTTACTTTTGGGCATGGCTGCTTTTATTCTGATAAGAGGTTTTGAAAGACTTAGGAATCCGATGGAAGTTCCTTCCACCCCTATGTTTATTATGGCAATTGGCGGAATTGGCTTAGAGATTGCATCTTTAATCATTATGTATAAAGGTCAAAAGGAAAGTCTTAATATTAGAGGTTCATTTTGGCACGTGATAAATGCTTTCTTGGGTAGTTTAGCTGTTATAGTGGCGGCTACATTTATTGCGGTTGCCGATGTATATGTGGCAGATGCCTGGGCTGGTATAATCTTTGCCTTTATCTTAATATGGGCAGCTTATGGGATTATAAGGGATTCTTTTAATATTCTGGTTGATATGACACCTCCTGATATTAATCTCGGCGAAATTGAAAATGACTTGTCAGCAATTAAGGGCGTCATTAGCATGCATCATTTTCACGTAAGATCCGTATCTGAGCATCTAAAGACATTTACGGGGCACCTAGTTGTTGATGATATGAAAGATAGTGAAAGAATATTGGGTGAGGCCAAAAAGATTCTTGATGAAAAATATAAATTTGCTTTATCAACTGTTCAAATAGAAAACGATAAAATTTCTGAAGTAGATACCAAGGAATTAGAATATAGAAAGTAACCCTAGGCATGTTCCGCGAGTCAACTTAAAAGGAGATTTAACAAAATCTTTTTTATTTTCTAAAAAGATTTGGCGACAGTTATTACAATTAAAATCCCGACGGAATTTAAAAGAAAAGTTACTAAAATAAACTGCCATTTTTTTATTTTAGACAACCCCATCATGCAAATTCCCGCCTCGTCTGGTAGGGGTGAGGCAACAATTAAGGCGCCTAATATAGGTAAAGTCCAGGCAAAATACGGTGTTTTAAACGTTTTTGTAAATAAAGTCGGAAGGGTAATCCTTGAAAAAAGAGGTGATAATTCTTTAAAAACCGTACCCTTTAAGTATTTGAAAATCATGTAATCGCCAATAACTGCACCGGCACCAGCGGTGACGGCAACCAAAAACGGATTTAATTTTTCTGCCAAGTCATAAAGAATAATCGTTGCCGGGGCGACGGTGTAGATGGAAACAAAGAAAGCTCCGGACACAAAAGAGCTTAAGTACCCGAAACCGCCAATTTTATTGATGGCATTGACCAAAAACGGAGTTTTGGAAAGGAAAATTAATATTATTAACACGGTAATTAAAAGAGCCGTGTTCTTGTACTGCCAATTTTTATAACGTTCGTAAACCTGGACGTTCATCTTTATTAGTATAACAATTTTTTGTGGTTGATGGGGAGGGGTTTCTGAAATTTATTCAGGGGTACTGGCCGGAGTTATTTATTAATCATTCGCAGCTTTCGATGGTATAATTTAAGCATGGAAGAAAACAACGATATTGTGTCAGAACTTGCACAAAACGAAATTAGGGTCAGCGAACTCTATCGCAAATACGCGCAACTTTTTTCGGACATGAAGGAATTTTGGGATGAAAACGCCGCAGAAGAGGCAAATCATTACAAGCTTTTAATGGAGCTCGAGGAGAAAAAATCTAGCGGCAAAATTTTTATTGATGAAAAAAGATTTCAGCCTGAGGCTGTAAAATTAGTTCGAAGTTTTATTGAAGAAAAATTTAACGAACAGAATCCAACAGTGATTGATGCTTTAATTAACTCGGAAAATATTGAAAACTCACTCCTGGAGAAGAACATTTTTGAAATTTTCGAATCCGACGCCCCGGAGATTAAGGTAACTCTGAAGATTTTGGAAGATGAAACTCGGGAACATCTGGAATCGGTTCGCGAAAAAATTAAAGAAATTCTGCCTTCCCGGACACTGAGATAGATTAGGTATAAAAAACTTCGCTTCATAGAAACCACAAACTAAGCATAAATTTATTAGCTCTTTTGCCGAAGGCACGGGAGCTAATTTTAAGTATGATAGCTACAGTTTTGGGAGGTTTTATGGAAATTAAGGCGAAAACCAGAGAAGTCGCCAGAGAAATTGAAAGAGTTGGGCATTGGGAGAAGCAACAAGCCCGGCTCGACCGCTTAATTGCGGAGGAAGAGCGTCGCAGGCAGGAAATCCAAAGAAGACTGCAACAAGAAATCAGACGCCTCGAGCTCTTGAGGCACAGCTAGCGATGGCGACAAAACAAAAATCAATTACTTTTTGGTTTACATATTTGGGGTTGTTTTAATTTTAAGCTATTAGGCTTAAGATTAAGTTATGAATTTAGAAAAGTATCATCAAAAGCGAAATTTTACTGCCACACCAGAACCAACCGGTTCAGTGCCGAAAAAGCAAGGCAAAGAACCAATTTTTGTAGTGCAGGAACATCACGCGCAAAATTTGCATTGGGATTTTCGTTTAGAACATGATGGAGTTTTGGCCAGTTGGGCCGTGCCGAAGGGTGTGCCTGAAAAAATAAACGAAAAAAGATTGGCAGTGCAAGTTGAAGACCATCCGTTTGCCTACAAAGATTTTGAGGGCAAAATTCCGGAAGGTGAGTATGGTGCCGGCACAGTCAATATTTGGGATTCGGGTACGTTTCAACCGATAAAATGGGACAAAGACGTAATTGAGATTGTAATGTCGGGCGAGAAAATGGCCGGACGTTACTCACTGGTTAAAACCAAAGGTTATGCCAGAAATAGCTGGCTTTTAATCAAGCAAAAACCAAAAGATTAATTTAAAAAGAACTTTTTAACAACCTCCCGATCCGATTCAAAACATAGCATTCTATAGTCTTCTGGTTTATGCCAGGCAACCTCCAAGACGTCATCCATAGCATGTGGCTCACCTATAATTTCACATTCAAAAAAAACCGCTACTACTTTAAGTTCTACGCCTTGCCAGTGGTAACTTCCTTTTTTTGAGGTTAAATATCTTTTAATTTTGGTCTCAACACCAAGCTCTTCTTTAAGCTCGCGTTTTAGGGCGGATTCTAGATTATCGTCATAGTCAACAAAACCTCCAGGTGTATCCCATTTACCGGCAAAGGGTTCGCGCGCTCGCTTGGTAAAAAGTAACTTCCCATTTTTCAATATCATGGCTGTAACACAGGGTCGGGGACTTAAATAAAGTTCGTGCTCGCATTTAGAACAGACCAAAAGACACTCACTTTTTGTTTTAAGCAGTGTTTTACAATAAGGGCAATGTTTGTGAAAATCAATTTCTTTCATTAGCTTTTTAGCAATTTGATGAAGGTGTCGGTTGGGATTTCGACGGAACCGACCATTTTCATGCGCTTTTTACCTTTTTTCTGTTTCTCGAGCAGCTTTCTTTTGCGTGTAACGTCGCCACCATAAAGCTTGGCGGTAACATCTTTTCGGAAAGCTGGGATATCTTCACGGGCAATAATTTTACCGCCAATGGCAGCTTGAATTGGGATTTTAAAGTTTTGTCTGGGAATTAATTCTTTTAATTTTTTAACTAATTCTTCTCCGGCTTTCTGAGCATCGGAGCGATGGATAATTAGTGAAAGAGTATCAAAGGACTGACTGTTTATTAAAAGATCAACCTTAATCAAATCCTGCGGCCTAAAACCAATCAATTCATAATTTAAGGAAGCGTAACCCGAGGAAAGACTTTTTAATTTATCGAAAAAGTCGGTAATAATGCTAGACAGCGGAATCTCGTATTCCAAAACCGCCCGAGTTTCATCTAAATAGGTAGTGTTTTTATAGAGTCCATGCCTTTCTGAGACCAATTTCATAGCCGAACCGATGTAGTTTGACGGTGTTACGATTTCGAGTTTTACAAAAGGTTCGCGGATTTCACGAATGTTGGCGCGATCAGGGAGGTCGGCTGGAGAGGTAATTTGTACAACTTCCTTACTCAATTTTTCGACCTCGTAAGAAACGGAAGGAGTGGTGGCCAAAAGATCCAGATTAAATTCACGCTCGAGCCTTTCTTTGATAATTTCCATATGCAAAAGACCCAAGAAACCGCAACGAAAACCAAAGCCCAAAGCAGCGGAATTTTCAGGTTCAAAAGTTAATGAAGAGTCTGAAAGTGACAATTTTTCAAGTGCCTCACGCAGTAAAGGATAATCTTCGCCATCGGTCGTAAAAATTCCGGCAAAGACAAAAGGCTTAATTTTTTGATAACCGGGTAGAGCATTTTTAGCCGGATTGCTTACTTGAGTAACCGTGTCTCCGACCCGGGCTTTTTTGACTTCTTTAAGTCCGGTAACCAAATAGCCAATTTCTCCGTCAGCCAATTTTTGAGTTTGAACAAATTTAGGGTTCAAAAAACCGATTTCCAAGACCTCGGCTTCGATTTTTTCGGCCATCAAAAGCACTTTTTCACCGCGACTGAGGCTGCCATCAAAGAGTCGGATATAGGTTATAACACCTTTATAGGGGTCGTAAAAAGAATCAAAAATTAAAGCCTTAGTTCGGCCATCAGTAGTTTTCTGAGGCGCTGGCACGTCACTGATAATTCGGTCTAAAATTTCTACAACACCCTGCCCAGTTTTGCCTGAAGCCTGGATGATTTCTTCTTTTTTACAGCCAAGAAGCTTAATGATT
>CAYZJN010000011.1:0-10612 GCA_964479115.1 uncultured Candidatus Saccharibacteria bacterium
CACCCCACTTGTTTATAAACGGTGAATTCTTTAGTACCAAAGGGCGGTGGATTGTAGCCTAGTCTTTTTTGGTCAGCGGTTGTTTTGGGGAGAAGTGGCCCAAGGGTTTTATCAATTGCCGCTGCAATCGAGGGGGAAGCCTTTTGAGCCTTTTTGCACTTAGGGCAGAGAACTCTAACCAAGCGTTGTCCAATAACGGTAGAAACAGTTGAAGCAATCAAAAACGGCTCAATTTCCATGTCCAGGAGTCGAGGCAAAACTCCGGAAGCGGAATTAGTGTGCAGAGTGGAAAGGACGGTATGGCCGGTAAGGGCTGATTGTACGGCCAAATCGGCCGTTTCTGAGTCGCGAATCTCACCAACCATGATGATATTCGGATCTTGTCTCAAAATTGAGCGTAAACCGGAAGCAAAGCTGAGACCTACGGCGGAATTAATTTGAATTTGGTTGACCCCGGCCACCTGATATTCAACCGGATCTTCCAAGGTCACGATGTTAACGGCGGTAGTGTTCATTTTAGTAAGAATGGCATAAAGGGTAGTGGTTTTACCGGAGCCGGTGGGGCCAGTAGAAAGAATCATGCCGTGTGGTTTTATTATGCCTTCATTTATTAATTCAAGCGAAAGTCCACGAATTCCCAATTTATCCAAAGAAATCACGCCGCCGCTTTTATCCAGCAGCCTCATCACCACCTTTTCGCCATGAACGGTGGGGGAAACGGCGACACGGATATCAATTTCGTGACCCTCGAGATTAACATCGAAGCGACCATCTTGAGGAACGCGATGTTCATCAATCTTTAGATTGGAAAGTATTTTGATTCTAGAAACAAGAGCGGCTTGAATATGCACTGGCAAGGACATTGTTTCTTGAAGAATACCGTCAACGCGAAAACGAACCTTTAAGGCATTTTCCCACGGTTCAATATGGATATCGGAAGCTTTTGATTTGGCGGCATATTCTAAAATTGTGTTAACAGCTCGGGTAACCGGCGCATCTTGGACAAGATCGCCAACAGGTTCTTTGCCTTCAGCGGTCAGAAGAGTGGGTTCGTTTTCAATTGATTTTAGGGCTTCTCCTACCTCGGCAGAAAGGTTCTGGTATTGATCAATAATTCGTTCGATACCCTCCTTCGAGGCCATGTAGGGGTTAACGCGAAAACCGGAGCGCCGTTCTATAAATTCAATAACCTGAACGTTGTTGGGATTGGTCATGGCAACATTGAGCATATTGCCCGAAAAGCCAAAAGGAACGGCGGTATATTTTTTGGCCATCTCTTTGGATATATTTTTAAGAATATTTTGGTCAACTTTTACGGTTAAAAGATCAACATAGGGAACTCCAATTGAAATAGCATTGGCTTTTACAATGTCTTCCGATGGCATCATGCCCAGCTTCAGAATAACTTCATCAATATCGCGTCCGGAACGAACGCTTTCTATTTTGGCTTGATCAAGCTGCTCTTTAGAAATTAAATTGAGCTTGACCAAAACTTCCTCAAATTTTTTTTGGTCGACGCTTAGCATGGCACCTTTCTCTAAAAGTTGGCAAACAAATCGGATTTTCCGAGATTTTCCAAAACCGGTTCACCGTAATCGGCCAAACTATTAATTCTTTCAAAAGTTTTTTCGTCGAAAGCGGTTGGAATGGCTTTGATTTTGTCGGCCTCGGAAGTCGCACTAACTTTGGGTTTGGGCGGGTTTAATAATTGCACGGCGGCAAATATAGAGCCCCCAATTATCAACAGCGCAACAATAATTACAAGTGTGTCTTTTGCTTTTGATTTCATTCGGACCTCACAAAGGTGTTGATTTTAATATCAACATCAAGATTATTAGCTTCCCTGCCATTAATTTCTATTTCAGAAATATTCAAAATTCTGAGTGCTTTTTCTAAACTGGCAAGGGCACTTTTAACAGAGCTATAGCTTGAGGACGCCCCGCTGACGCCATAACTGACGGCTACGGGTCCGACGCCTGAAGCCCCTTCGGCGGGAGTGGTGCCGCCACTTTTGTTCTCTTGAACAGAGGTGATAATCAAACCATTTTGCATTGCGACACTTTCGAACTCAATAAATAATCTGGCGACATCTTTGTTTGTTGGTAAGGCGGCCATGACTTTTTGGTTTTTTTCCTTTATTTCTTCTTCTTGATCTTTCAGAGCCTTAAGGTTAACAAGTTTTTGTTCCAGCTTAGTAACGATTGCTCGCTTTTCGGTTAGCACTCTTTTGCTTTCTTTATAAGAATTGTAAAGCGGTCTGCCGATTAGCGTAATAGCTAAGATAATTCCAACTAAAGTTGCTGAGCCGACAACCAAGGCATATTTGTATTTTTTTAGTATGCTGTCTTTTTTTTCGGTTACCATAGAATTGCTCCATCAAAGGTAATTACTGCTTCGAAACTAATGCTGTTATCCTCTTTTTTGTATTGTGAAACTTCGACACTGGAAAACAAATTTTTCTTTTCAATCGAAATCGTGCCGGATTCAGTGGTTATTTCTTTGGTTTCCGGATTATAGTTTGCCTTTGCCAACGTTTCTTCTGTTTCCCCAGTTGGTTTGACGGTTATGGTGTGGGCTACTGCCGGATCAAAGGAAATCGGGTAAAGCCATTGTCCGTCAGTTTTAACGCGAATCTCAGCCGGTTCTCCACTATCAATTGAAATCAAAACATTATCTCCTGAAACTCCCACACCGTTCAGTCCATAAATTTCGTATTTTTTAAAGCTCTCCACAAATCTGGCCAGCGAATTTACGTCCCGTCCTGCCAGTTCGGCAGTGATAAGATTATCTTTGAGCGCTAGTCTGGTGAATTTAATGTCTGCGGGCGTGGCCTTTTCAAGGTGAGGAAGTAGCAATGTCCAATTATTACTGCCGTCGATGATGGCCTTAGCTCCAGCAAGACCGCTTTCGAGCGACAAAACGTTTTCTTCAAGCTCTTTGTATTCAGCCAGCTGATTATTTAGACTGGTAATTTTTTTCTCTGCACTGGAGATTCCGCTTTTATTGGCCACGAGCATACCACCAATGATAAGCAAGACAACAACCGTAACACTGCCGCATATTATAGAGACAACGGTAGTGGTGTAATTGATTCGATTTAATTTTTGCTTTTGTTCTTGAATTTCCGGTACTAGGTTGATTCTAAACATAATTACCTCATCGCCAGACCAACAGCAACCGCAAAGTCAGGCGCTATTTGCATTAGTTTATCAGAATATTCAGGTTTGAACGAGACCCTCGACCAAGGGTTGCCAAAAACAACTTCGGTACCGGTCAACGATTTGACGTATTGATCGATTAACGGCAAGCGCGACGACCCGCCGGTTAAAACAATGCGACTGATGTGATTGCCTGACTGCTCTTCATAAAACTTCATACTACGGACAGCTTCTTCGAGTATATTGCGTAACGACGGTTCGATTGCTTTAAAAACCTGTCCTTCTAGCTTGTCCTGAGCGAGACCGAATTTCATTTTGAATTGTTCGGCTTGAGCCATCTCGAGCCCCAAGTTTTTGGAAACAGCTCGTGTCATGGCAAAACCGGCCAAGGGGAAGCTTCTGGTTTGAGCCAGCACCCCATTTTCAACTACGGCGATTTCAGTGGTGGTTGCACCAATATCCAAGACCATGACAATTGGTTCGGTTGGAGCGGTCAGTGAGCGGGCCAGAGCCACCGTGGCTGTTTCCAGTGCCTGAAGTTCGATTTCGGAAATAGAAAAGAGTGACATTAAGGATTGAACTTTGGATTTGGCAGCGGCGATAATCATTACTGTTAATTCTTTAGTGGTTGGATCCTGTTTAATAACCTGCCAGTCATATTTTACCTCATCCATTTTTAGCGGGATGTTTTGTTCTGCTTGAAAAGTGATGGCTTTGGCAAGTTCCGATTGTGACATTGGTGGAACCTTGACTACGGCGGTGAAAACCGAAGTGCCTGGAATGGCTGAAACACCGACTTTATTTTCAACGCCGGAATTTTTCAAAAGATCGTTGATAATTTTAGCAATTTTTTGTTGATCGAGTTTAGAGTCACTCTGTGAAAGTCCCGGTGGAATTGCGGCAATACCAAAAGACTCAAGTGTATACTTGTCTGGACCCCCCGAAAGCTGCACTAAGCGGATCGTGTCAGTGCCGATATCGAGACCGAAATGTTGTTTGTTCCCTCCGAATAACGTCATATCGTTATTATTATAGTATTATCTAAATCCTTTTGCCAATAGGAATTATAAAAAAACAGGCCCATAAATTTAGGCCTGTTTTTTGGGATTAATTTGATATTTCTACGGCGCTACTTCACCACCGGTATTATCACTCGGGTTTGTTACCTCTACGCTCACAGTACAATTGCCGGTGTTGGAATCGTTATCGCTTACGGTAATATTTTTCGTTCCAGCCGAACCGTAAGTGAAATAAACGGGAGTGGAGCGACCGGTTAGAGTGACGCCCGATTCCATTACCAAATTATAAGGAGGCACTCCATTTGAGAATTCAACCTTAACAACAAGTGGCGATAATCCTTTTTCGGGCGTCACGCTACAGCTGACATTTGAAGGTGTCCAGCGTGCATATAGGGTGATATTACTGGTAATGTTTGTGATGGTGTTTCCTGCACTATAGCTAGTTCCCGTTTCGTTGCTGATGGTGTTCCAGCCGTTAAAGTTATAACCGGTTTTGGTTAGACTGCCTGTGTTGCCTTGGACAGTGTGAGAGCCACCGGATGCGACTGTATAAGGACTTCCTGAGGGCACACTACCGCCAGTGCTACCATTACCGTTATAGGTGATGGTTTTTGAAGGTGTCCAGCGTGCATATAGGGTGATATTACTGGTAATGTTTGTGATGGTGTTTCCTGCACTATAGCTAGTTCCCGTTTCGTTGCTGATGGTGTTCCAGCCGTTAAAGTTATAACCGGTTTTGGTTAGACTGCCTGTGTTGCCTTGGACAGTGTGAGAGCCACCGGATGCGACTGTATAAGGACTTCCTGAGGGCACACTACCGCCAGTGCTACCATTACCGTTATAGGTGACGGTTTTATTGGAGACGACGCTAATGTTCTGGCTGCATTTTGACCCAAACCATTGGTCGCCTTCTCTGAGCATTTTCCAGGAAAAAGTGTAGGTTCCTATTGTTGTCGGAGCCTTCGCGTTAATAGTGAAAGTAGTTGAGCTGCCAACCGGCACGCTGGCTACTGGCATTTCCACCCGTGAAAGGCCCCATGTCCAGTTATCCTGAGCATCTTGAGACCCCAGTTTAAAGCCAGCCCAGTTAGCCCATCTGATGGCGCCGGTGTTGGTTGCAGTAAAATTGCCGGTAAAATTCTGTCCGACGGCGACGCTTGTGGGGGCAGAAATCGAACAGGAGGCGTTAAAGGTTGGAACGAGCCAAAAACTTTGAGTATAAGGGTAGCCGTTAGTGGGATACTTGCTGACGGCCGCCGAATGGAACCCAGCTTTTCCTGCTGTCAGCACAAAGGGATTTCCTCCGCAATTCGCAAAGCAATCAGAGTTGTAGCCGGCATAAAAAACATAATAACCATTGGCATCGGTATAGGCTGTTTTACCACTTACGCCGCACCAGGCTATTTTAGTGGAGCTTATACTACCATCGCAAAAAGTTTTGCTTGAAGCATAGGTTACGGTTGCGCCGGGAATAATATCGCCGACAACAGAATCATAAACAATACCATCCATTGAAGAGCCATCACAACCGCTACATGCGGCTACTGTACATGAGGCTTGAGCCTCGGGGATTCCCAAAAAGCTCAAATCAATCTTTGTTGTAGAGGATAAAAATCCTTTTTTGACATATCGGTTAGTATAATCTTCAATAGCCTTTTCCCAGCTTTCATAAGAACCGCCACTCATTTTATCGAGGTGGTAAATTACGTAAATGGCGTTGGTTTTGATAACCGAACTTGTTCCCCCTTGTTCCAATTTGTCTAAAGCTGTTCTTTCCTCATCGGTCATCGGGCTCAAGGTACCTTGATTAAAGACAAGCTCTGAGACGCCAGTGGCAGGGGCTAAATCGCCATACTTTTCTAAAACCATTTTATAAAGTGCGTCAAAATTATTCTGACCGAGATAAGCGGAATATTCATCCATACGGTTTTTGGCCCACTCTTCCAATTTTTCCGAAGGCAAATTCAACTTTTCTTCCACCCCGTTGCCACTGTTAAAGCGGGTATAAACAATGCGGCCTTCCTTGTTGGCGATTAACAGTTTTGTCAGTTTTTCTCTTAAAATACCTAATTCTATCTTCTCGCGAAGCGTATCTTCGTCGTATCCGTAGGCATTGTAATAGGAGGTGTAAACATCATCGATTGTGGCGTCGAAGCCTTCTTCTTTATAGATCCCTTGTGCTGCAGTTAGTTTGGTCTCTATCTCCTCGTTTGTAGCTGTAACGCCTTTTTCCGCGGCGATAAGTCGAATAAGTTCGGCCTCAATCATTGCCTTCTTAACATTATCCTTGCTGGCGATTGAGTCGTCACCCATATAGATCGCTTTCTGTCTGGTGGCATCAATTTCCTGATCAACATCACTTTTGGTAAATTTTTTGTCACCTACTGAAAATACCGTCACATTGGGTGCGACAAAAATTGTCAGCAAAATGCCGATTGTCATAAGGACAAAAATAGATACAAAACCAGTCCAAAACCAAAATTTGGGCGGGTTAGATTTTCTTAGATTTTTCATATTCCCCTCACAATTAATACTAATATAATCGTAACACTTAAGGCATTTGTGTCAATAAGACAGAGCTTTTTAATTCGATGCTCTTAGATTAAAATAGAAATATGGGACTATCAATTGGAATTGTCGGATTACCGAACGTGGGAAAATCCACTTTGTTTAATGCGTTAACTAAAAACAAGGCGGAGGCTTCGAATTATCCTTTTTGCACTATTGATCCCAATGTCGGAATTGTGGCAGTGCCGGATGAACGGTTGGAAAAACTTGCCAAAGTAGTTGGTACGCAAAAAATCATCCCGGCTGCGGTGGAATTCGTGGACATTGCCGGCATTGTCGCCGGGGCTTCCAAGGGCGAAGGACTCGGCAATAAATTTCTTTCCCATATCCGTGAATGCGATGCGATTGCCGAAGTGGTACGTGATTTTACGGATGCTAACGTTATTCACGTGGCAGGAGTGGCTAACCCTAAGAGCGACATTGAGACTATCAAAACTGAACTGATTTTGGCGGATTTGGAAACGATGCAAAAACGGGTGCATGCACTTGAAAAAGAAGCTCGCGGCGATGCTAAAAAAATGCCGGAGCTTAATTTTGCTAAGAAAATTTACGCAGCTTTAGAAAAAGGAACGGCGGCACGAGAAATCGCAATTTCCAGCGAAACCGAAACACTTTGGCTGAAATTGTTCCAACTTCTTTCGGCTAAACCTCATATCTATATATATAATGTAGACGAATCGAAAATCGGTCAGACACCACAACAGGATGAAGTTTATATTTCAGCTAAAGTAGAGGCAGAGTTGGCCGATTTTGATGAAAAAGAGAGGCAGGAATATCTGGAAAGTCTAGGGATCAAAGAGCCCGGTTTGAATGTTTTGATAAGAAAGGCTTATGAACTTTTGGGATTGCAGTCGTTTTTTACGGCCGGTGAAAAAGAAGTGAGAGCCTGGACGGTAAAGAAGGGGGCACTTGCGCCACAAGCAGCCGGTGTTATTCACACTGATTTTGAAAAAGGTTTTATTAAGGCTGATGTCGTAAATTGGCAGGACTTGGTTAATTCCGACGGTTGGGAGAGTGCAAAAAAAGCCGGCAAAGTCCGGCTTGAAGGCAAAGATTATATTGTGCGCGAGGGCGACGTAATGATTTTTAAGTTTTCGAGCTAGTTAAATATATCAGAAATTCTTTATTGCCTTTGGCGCCTTCGATTGGAGACTCGACTAATCCCAAGACTTTATAGCCGATACTTTCGGCAAATGCGCCGATTTCTTTAACGACTTCAAGCCTTATTTCCTCATCTTTAATAATGCCTTTGTTTTTATCGGCAATTTTACGTCCCACTTCAAATTGCGGCTTGATGAGGGCAATCACCTGAGCTTTGCCGTCGATTTTTTGAACAGCCGGTAGAACTTGTTTTAAAGATATAAAGGAAACATCAATTACAAAAAAATCAATAGATTTCGGTAAAGACCCAACATTTTTGATGTTGGTTTTTTCCATTAAAACGACACGTTTATCGTCGCGCAGTTTTTGATCGATTTGCCCGTAGCCGGTATCAATGGCATAAACCTTACTCGCACCATGCTGGAGAGCAAAATCAGTAAACCCGCCCGTGGAGGCGCCAACATCGCAAATCACCTTATTTTGAAAATCAAGTTCAAATTCCTGATGGGCTTTCTCTAATTTTAAAGCGCCACGGGACACGTAGGGAAAGGCTTCTTTGACAAATATCTCGGAATTAACGTCAATTTGTATACCAACTTTGTCTACTACTATTTTGTCTACTAAAACGTGCCCAGCCATAATTAATTTCTGAGCTTTTTCGTGGCTAATATTTTCTTTTTCCGAAACTATTAAATCTAATCTTTTCTTCATTTTTCCCTTACTACACTAATATATATTAGTGTAGTGCTTTTAGATAGTGTCTGAGATTAAGCACGTTCAACGTAGCTTGAATTACGGGTGTCAACCACGAGTGTATCGCCTTTTTTGACAAAAAGCGGTGCTTGGATAGAAAGTCCAGTTTCCAATTTAACGGTTTTAGTGGCCGCAGTGGCAGTGTTACCCTTGTCGGTTTCCGCTGCCTCTGCGACTTGGAGTTTAACTTTAATAGGGATATCAATATTAATCGGTTTTTCCTTATAATACTGTAACTGAATTTCTTCACCTTCCTTAACAAAATCGGGCAAGCTTCCCACAATTTCCTTACCGAGGTTAAATTGTTCATAGGTAGCGGAATCCATAAAAACAAAAAATTCACCTTCTTGATAAAGGTATTGAGCTCGTTTCCGTTCCAGATTAACTTCCATAAATTTATCGGAACCCTGAAATGTTTTGGCAACAACAGCTCCGGTAATCAGGTTTTTAAGTTTTGTTTTGAGTACGGCACCGCCACGTCCCATTTTGGAATGCTGATATTCCAAAACAAGCCACGGTTGCCCGTTTTCTTCAAAAACAGTGCCGTTTTTTAAATCGTTGATGGTAAACATTATCTATTCACGAAAGGCAGTAAGGCCATAATGCGAGCGCGTTTTATGGCAATCGCCAATTTTCTTTGATGTCGGGCGCAAAAACCGGTTCTCTTTCGGGCATCAATTTTGCCGTAGGAATTCAAGTATTTTTGCAAAGATTTGATGTCTTTGTAGTCGATTTCTTCTGCGCTATCAACGCAGTAGCGACAAGTTTTTTTTGGTAATTTAAGCATGGTTTTCTCCAGGTTTGTCTAGCCTTAGGCTAAAAAGGAATGTCTTCAATATTAATTTCTTCTTCGGGTTTATCTTCGGATTTTTTATCAGCCTTTGTTTCTTTATGACCTTTGGCATCGTCTTCCGGCACTACATCAACGCCTTCATAATCCGAATTTTCAGCGCCAGCTCGATCCAAGAAGTTGATGTCGGTTGCAATCACTTCGGTTTTGGAACGCTTGCCGCCGTCTTGAGCTTCCCATGTTCTGGTTTGCAAACGCCCAATAACGTGAACGCGACGGCCCTTTTTCAAATAATTAGAAACGGTTTCGGCTAGTTTTCCCCAAACGACAACATCGGAATACTCAACGGCATCTTTTTTTTCGCCCGATTGATCGGTCCAGCGTCGGTTAGAAGCTACTGTGAAAGAAGCAACAGCTTGACCATTAGGTGTGTATCGGAGTTCGGGGTCGCGAGTCAAGTTCCCCATCAAAAATACCATATTTAAGTCTTTCATTTTTTCTCCTTTTTTGTCTTAGCACTTACCTTTTTATTATCACTCTCAGGTCCCAAAATTGCACCAAGTTTTTCATCCAACTCTTTCATCCGTTCGGCTTCGCTTTCAACGGTGGGCTTTTCTTTTTTTACGGTTTTAGTTTTAGCGACAACTTCCTTTTTGGTTTTGGGAGCGGTCTTCACTTCTTCTCTTTTAGCTAAAATCATATAACGTATAACCTCTTCGGTTAGACGAAGGTCGCGCTCTATTTTTGCCAAATTTTCAGCAGGAACTTCAAAATACCACAAAAGATAAATTCCAACTTCGCTTTTTCTGATTTCGTAAGCGAGCTTTCTTTTACCCCAGTTTTCTTCGTAGGTGATTTTGCCGCCTCGATCCTCAATAAAAGCACGAACGCGGTCGGTTATTTTGTCGATTGATGCTTCCAAGTCCGGATGCACAATGTAGAGAATTTCATATTTTCCCATTAAAAAAAATCCTTTCTGATCGGACCCTTCGACTGTGCGTAGGGGCGCATGCCTTTAATTTTTAATCATGCGCTAAAAGATCTCGATTATTTTACCTAAAAATTGCGGCTCCGTCAAGGTATAATAGAGTAGTGCTAAAACTTTTTTCGGAAATTTTAGGTTCCAAAGTTTTGCTGGCACAGGAACACGCCATGTGCGGAGCAGTGCTGGAAATATTAATTTTGCCCGAAGATGGAACATTTTTAGGATTTTCGACCAACGA